>JANLTL010000130.1:0-14687 GCA_031362905.1 Burkholderiales bacterium
CGGTTACCAGCATGACCGTCGCCAATCCGATCAGCCATGGTTCGCCACCGAAAATCGGCATCAAGAAACTCGACGAACCTCTAGAGGTGCTCGGGTTCACCGGGGAACTGTTTGCCAAGGGAAGTGAGCCGGACAACATGCCCGGCTTCGCCAAAGAGAACCCCACCAACTATGTGATTCATATCCATGTCAGCGTCTCGCATAGCGACGGGTCGATGACGGGTGGCGGATACCGCGAGGCGACCGTGATGCGCGGCTTGAATCTCTACATGATGGAATTGACCTGATACTGCACCATTGATCCGAAACGGTTGCGCCTGCGATACCCGATCGTGACCACCTTGTACCGATGGAGGGATGGATGAGCATTGATCGTTCTCGAGTTGTCAAACTTCTCGCCCGTACGGGCGCGACGCTGGCTGCGATCCTCGGCCTGGCCGGTGGCAGCGGCGCCGTTGCGCAACCAGCCTATCCGTCGCGCCCGATCACGATCATCGTGCCTCAGCCGGCGGGTGGCCCGGCCGACAGTGTGGCGCGCCTGTTCGCGGGCAAGTTACGCGAAGTCTTGAACACGCCGATCACGATCGAGAACCGCGCGGGGGCCTCGGGCATGATTGGCGCCGCCTATGTGGCGGCGGCGGCGCCAGACGGCTATACGCTCTACGTCAACGCGTCGATCCACGCCATCAATCCCCTGCTCTACCGCGAGCGGATGAAGTTTGACTCGGTGAAAGATTTCACTGCCATCAGCCTGCTCGCACAGGGTGAACTGGTGTTCTGCGTCAACCCGCAAGTCGCGGCGACAACGGTTCAGGAATTCATCACCAAGGCCAAGGCCTCGCCGGCGCAGTTCAGCTTTGCCAGCACCGGGGTGGGCGCGGGCGGTCATATCGCCACGGTTCAGTTCTTCCATGAGGCGCAGCTGACCGACATTCCGCTGGTGCTCTACAAGGGTACCGCGCCGGCCGTGCAGGATGTCGTGGGTGGGCAGGTGTCGGCAGTGGTGGTGCCGACCATCTCCGCGGTGCCTCTGGTCAAGGCCGGCCGCTTGCGCGCGCTGGCCGTCACCAGCCGCGAACGCAGCAAGTTGTTGCCCGATGTGCCGACCATGGCCGAAGTCGGCATGAAAAATTTCGAGTTCAACACCTGGTACGGGTTCTGGGGGCCGGCCAAGCTGCCGCCGGCCGTGTTGAAGGTGCTCGAAGCGGCTGCGGCAAAGGTCATGGAAATGCCCGATGTCAAGGCAACCCTGTTTCAGGCCGGGTTCGAGTCTTCGTTCAGGAACTCCGCCGACTTCGCCAGTTTCATCGACAACGACATGGCGCGCAATCGCCGGGTGATTGAGGCAGCAAAAATGACTGCCGAATGACCGGCTTTCGGAGCCGCCCTCGTCACGTGCAATCAGTGTCGCGCCTTCGAGCGTGATGAACGCATGATGCGCGACGCCCAGCAGATCGCACAATTTGCGCTTCAGGCTTTCACTCGCGAACTTGGCTGCATTGCCCGGTGACAGCCGTTGTGGCTGAAGGTTTCAAGCGCGGAGCAGTTTGAGCAATCGATGCGGCGTGCAAGGCGCCTCGGTAACACGCGCGCCCGTCGCATGCCGGATCGCGCCGAATATCGCCGGCGCGGTGGCAATCAAAGCCGGCTCGCCAACGCCCTTGGCGCCGTAGGGCGCGATGGGCTCGGGATCTTCAATCAGGTGCGTGGTGATCGGCGGTACATCACCGATAGTGGGAATCAGGTAGTCGTGCAGGTTGTCGGTGCGCCCGCTGATGTATTCCTCCATCAGCGCCATGCCGAGGCCCTGAGCGACACCGCCATGAATCTGGCCTTCTACCTGCGTCGGATTGATGGCGCGGCCGACATCGTGCGCAGCGTGGATATGCAGCACTTTGACGGTGCCCAGTTCCACATCGACTTCGACCTCGGCGATCTGTGCGGCAAAACCGTAGGTGGCATAGGGCACGCCCTGGCCGTCGGCATCCAGCGGGATGGTGGGCGGGTTGAAGGTGCCGCGCCCCAGGGCAATGTCACCGCGTGCGTCGGCGGGCAAGCCTGCGAGATCAAGGCGTTTTTCGGCGCTACCGTTTGCGCCGCCCACGTCGCGTCCAATCAGTGTCGCGCCGTCGAGCGTGATGATCGCATCGCGCGCGACGCCCAGCAGATCGCACAGTTGGCGCTTCAGGTCTTCACTCGCGAACTTCGCCGCGTTGCCGGACACGAATGTTTGGCGCGATGCCGATGATTTGCCGGCGTCTTCGGTGAGGTCGGTATCGCCGTGCACCTGATCGATCAGCGCAACCGGCACACCAAGCGCATCGGCAGCGATCTGCGGCATGATCGTATAGGTGCCCTGCCCGATTTCCTGCGCGCCGTTGTAGAGCATGAAGCGACCGGTGTTGCGCAGGCCAATCGTCATCGTCGACGGATTGGCGATGACGGTGTTGCCGATGCCGTACCACATGCAGGCCACGCCGGCGCCGTAGCGCAAGCGCCCGGCGTCGATGCCCGCTTTCGTTGGAGCATGCCCTGAAGACGCGCTCCTGGAGCCATTCTTGCGGGCCGCCTCGCCAAGCGCGTTGTGCCATGCGCCTCTCAGGGCTTCGAGACATGCCGCCATGCCGACGCTGGCTTCGAGAGTTTGCCCGGTAGCGGTGCTGTCACCGGCGCGGATTGCATTCTTGACACGAAACTCGAAGCGGTCCATGCCGCACTGCTCGGCCAAATCGTCCATCAGCGCTTCGGTCGCGATGCAAGCTTGCGGCACGCCAAAGCCCCGGAATGCGCCGGCAATGGCGTTGTTGGTGTAGACCGCGCGGGTCAAGGCCTGGACATTGGCCACTTCGTACGGCCCGCTTGCATGCACCGGCACGCGGTTGGCGACGGTCGAGCCCCATGAAGCATAGGCGCCGGTATTGAAGTCGCCATGAAAATCGACCGCGGTAAGCCGGCCTTCGGCATCGCAGCCGAGCATGACCTGGATGTCGGAAGGGTGGCGCTTGGTGGTCGAGATCATCGACTCGGGCCGCGTGTACACGATGCGCACCGGACGCCTCATCTTCCACGCTGCGACGGCAAGCAGCGGCTGGATCGACACATCCAGTTTGCCGCCAAAGCCACCGCCGATGGCCGAGGGCACGACATGGACGGCATCGCGAGACAGTTTGAGCACCCGCGCGACTTCCTCCTTGTCCATGTAAGGTGTTTGCGTGCAGGCGAACACGCGAATGCGCGGTTTGCCCTCTTCTTCAAATAATTCTGCGTAACCGGCTTCGGGTTCGATGTAAGCGTGCTCGACGTGGCCAGTCTGGAAACGACCTTCCGCCGTGAAGGCAGATTTCTTCATGGCTTTCTGTACATCGCCCTTCACCACGCGCCCACGGCAGAGCACGTTGTCGGGCGCAAAGGCATGCAGTGCACTACCGGCATCGGCCTGCGCGCCGGTGAGCGCGGCTTCGCTGGTCTCTTGCGCCGCCTCGATGGTCCAGCTGATGGGAATGGCGCTCGCGGGAATGGCGTGGATGGCATCCTGGGCACCGATCAAGCCCAGCACTGCCTCACCACGAAAGCGCACATGGCCGTCGGCCAGTACCGGCTGATCCTTGGGGGTGGGGAAAACGGCGAACGAGTTCTCCGGCACATCGGCAGCCGTGATGATGCCTTCGATCTGCGGATACTGCCGGCGCAATGCGTCCAGATCACCGAGCGTGAAAGCAGCGCGCGCGTGTGGCGAACGGATGATGCGCAGTGTGAGCGCCCCTTGCGGCACGATGTCGGCGCCAAATTTTTCCGCGCCAGTGAGTTTGGACGGGCCATCGAGACGCTCAAGGCGCGCGCCGACCGCACGGCCGGCTGCGACATCCGCCACGGCGACACCCGCCGCAGCAGTACCTGCCTCTAGAGAAGGGTCGGCAAGTGACAGCACTGCCTCAGCAATCTTGCGATACCCGGTGCAGCGGCACAGCACGCCGCCGAGTGCGTCGAGGACTTCAGCCTCGGTGGGCGCCGCATTGCGGGCGAGCAGGTCGGTCGCCGCCATCAACATGCCCGGCGTGCAGATGCCGCACTGGGCCGCCCCGTGTCTGAGGAATGCCTGCTGCAAGGGGTTGAGTTTGCCGCCTTCGGCCAAGCCTTCCACCGTGGTGATGCTGCGCCCTTCCGCCTGTGCCGCAGGCGTAAGGCAGGCGCACACCTGCCTGCCATCGAGCAGGACGGTACACGCACCGCAATCCCCGGCGTCGCAGCCCACCTTGGTGCCGGTCAGGCCGAGGTCTTCGCGCAAGGCGTACACCAGACGTTTCGAGGGTGCGCAATGCAAAATGGCGTGGGCGCCGTTGACGGTAAGGGACATGCCGGCGAGATCGGCGCCCACCGCATGGGTGTCTGCCGGAGCGTGCAGGCCGGGATCAACAATCTGGTTCATCGCACGGCTCCGCTCGGGGAGGAATGGGCAGACGCCTGTGTGAGCGCCTGCCGCAACAAGGTGAGTACCGCGTCAAGCCGGTATGCCGCGCTGCCGCGCACATCGTCGATCGGCGTGAGGTGTTTGAGATCGTCAGCAGTGACCGTCGCTGCCGCCTCGCGTGCGGACCGGCCAACCAGGCGCGCTTCAAGCGCGTTTAGACGCTGCGCCGCCGCCGAGCACGCGCCTACCGCAATGCCGGCCAGGGTGATGCGTGCACTTTCATCGACGGACAGCACCACCGCCACCATCGCGATCGAGATCACCAGATAGCGGCGATGCCCAAGCTTGAGAAACACGCTCTGCGTGCCGGCACGCCACTTGGGCACCAGCACGGCGGTCACCAGTTCGTCGGCACGCCGCAAGGTCTTGCGGTTGCCGAGGATGAAGTCCGTCAGCGGCACCTGACGCAGCCCGCGCTGCGACGCCAGCTCAACGCGCGCGCCCAGCGCCATCAAGGGCGGAATGCCGTCCGCCGCTGGCGAGGCATTGCACAGATTCCCCACCACCGTGCCGGCGTTTTGAATCTGCTCCCCGCCGACGTCACGCGCTGCGGCACGCAGGGCTGCGAACTGGCCCTCAAACTGGGACGGCAAGGGGGCAGCGATCAGCTCGCTCCAGGTCACCGTCGCACCAATGCGAAACAGGTTGCCCTCGTCGTGTACGCCGCGCAATTGCGCCACGCGCGTGATGTCGAGAATGTCGGTATCGATCGGCAGGCCCACATGGGCCGGATAAAAATCGGTGCCGCCGGCGAGCACCGGCATGGGCCGCGTCGCGAGAATGGCCAGCGCATCGGCGAGCGCTGCAGGCCGCAGGTAGTCGTGGGTATGCATAGCCGCTATGGTACAGAGAAGCCCTCGATCGAGGGGCGAGCGGGCTGTAGTCCTGAAATCCTCTGCAAACCGCTTTGACAATCTTATTTAACGTAGCTACAATAATAAATGCGCATCGAGTTTGATCCGACCAAAGACTTGTCGAACGCTGCCAAGCATGGCGTGTCGCTGGCTTTTGCTGCCAAGCTCGATTGGGATGCCGCGCTGGTCTGGGTAGATGAACGGTATGAGTAGAGCGATTGGCGCATGATTGCACTCGCGCCGGAAACCAATACGCTCTATCACGCAGCCTTTGTAGACCGTGGTGGCGTGCGCAGGATGATCAGCCTGCGCCGCGCTACCCGCCGTGAGGTGAAACACTATGTCGAAAATTGCTAACAAGCCGCAAGTACGCATGCCAAGCTTGGGAGAAGACCGGGCCATCATCGCCGCCGCCAAGTCTGACCCCGACGCGATGCCGCTCACAGCAAAGCAACTCAATGCCATGGTGCCGATGCGTGCATTGCGCGGGAGACCCAAGACCGGAAACGCCAAGCAGCTTGTTTCCGTGCGCTACAGCCAAAACGTATTGGACTATTTCAAATCCACCGGACAGGGCTGGCAGTCACGCATGGATGAAGTGTTACAAGCCTACGTGTCCCGAAATGCACGCAAGGCCTAGCGCTTGGGTTGCACCCAATTGGCTTTGCGGACAGTGGCCCCCGTGGCACCGTGCACGTAACCTGCCTGGAGCGGCTGTACTGCTGACAGGCGCCAGTGATGAAGGCTCGAGGGACATCCCATGTGGTTAAAAAACTGCTGGTACGTAATTGCCTGGGATCATGAAATCCCCGCAGAGGGATTTCTGGCGCGCACCGTCCTCGGTGAACCGTTGCTGGTGTATCGCACCTCTGGCGTTATTGGAGGGACCAAAGCCAGCGACAACACTGTCGCGAGTGCCGAACCCGCCGGCCAGCTCGTCGCGCTCGAAGACCGCTGCTGCCACCGTCAGGCACCGCTCTCCAAGGGCCGGCGCGAAGGCGATGCCATTCGCTGCGGCTATCACGGCCTCAAGTTTGACGCGAGCGGCGCGTGCATCGAAGTGCCGGGCCTGGACAAAGTGCCGTCGGGTGCACGCGTGCGTACCTACCCCGTGGTACTGCACAACAAATGGGTGTTTGTCTGGATGGGCGACGCCGCGCGCACCGACATTGCCCTGCTGCCCAACAACTATTCCAACGACGATCCCGCCTGGCATTACAACCCCGGCTACATGCACTACGACACGCCCTACCTGCTGATTTGCGACAACCTGCTCGATTTCTCGCACCTCTCCTACGTGCACGAGAAAACACTGGGCGGCTCACCAGCGATTGCGCAGGCGCGCCCACAGATCGAACGCGTCAACGAGCCCGGACAGCGCGGCCTGCGCATCACACGCCGCGTGCCGAATGTGCCGCCGCCGCCCTACTATCACAAGATCCAGAAGCTTGCGACCAACATCGACCGCTGGTTCATCTACGACTTCCTGTTCCCCGCCACCTTGCTCATGCAGTCAGGCGGGAAACCCGTCGCCGATGGAGCAGGTGACATGAGCAATGCCGTGCAACTGCACAGTTGCCAGACCCTCACGCCCGAAACCGAAAGCAGCACGCACTACTTTTTCCAGCAATCGCACCAGACCGGCAAGGGTGACCAAAGCGTAACCGACGGCATCTACAACAGTCTGGTGATGGCGTTCAACGAAGATCGCGACATGATCACGGCGCAACACCGCAACCTCAATGCCGACGCGGCGATGCTGCCGCTGTGGATGGATGCGGCGCTGGTGCAGTGGCGCAAATTGCTGGAGCAGGCAGTCGATCTCGAAGCGGCAGCGCAAACCCCTGCAAAGGCATCGCCTAACGCGGCTGCAGAGGCGCATCAACCGTCCAGATAAAACGCTCGCGCGCAGGCGTCCCGGCTTTGACTTCCACCCGCCTGACATGTTTCACGCCTGCATTCGCGGCTTCCACCACATAGGTGTCCGGCTTGAGGCGTATCAGCATCAAGGGGCCGTCGGCCTCGGCATTGAACAGGACGGCGGTGCCGGACTTGATGGTCACCTTGACGTCAGATGCCCAATGCCCGTGCGGCTTGCCGCGCTCGATTTCGGTGAACTCGAGGAGCAAATCAAAATCCTTTGCCGCGCGGCGCAGGTGAATTTCCTCATCGCCGCCGATGCCACCCGATGCATAGGTGATGCCATTGGACGTTTTTGAGGCGGGCATCTGCGCAAAAGCGTTGGGGCACAATGCGCCGAGACCGATGACGGCTGCGATCCAGTATCCATGCGGGTTAGCGGGCATGTGCTTCTCCGGTTTTTGTAGGAGTGCAACAATCGAATGCTGCAACGGGTTGGGACAGAAGACGCACCGGGCGTTACGCAAAGAGCCGCGCCAATTCCGCACCCGGACTCGGCGCACGCATGAAGGCCTCGCCCACCAGAAACGCATTGACGTTGTTGGTGCGCATGCGCCGCACATCATCCGGCCCGAGGATACCGGACTCGGTGACCACCAGCTTGTCAGCGGGAATGCGTGGCAGCAGGGAGAGTGTGGCGTCCTAGGTCGTCTCGAAAGTGCGCAGGTTGCTGTTGTTGATGCCGAGCAGAGGTGTTTTCAGTTGCAGTGCAGTCTCACGCTCCACTGCATCGTCCACTTCAACCAATACTGCCATGCCAAGCGCATGCGCGGTGGATTCAAATGATTTCATTTGAGCCAGGTCAAGTGCAGCGGCAATCAGCAAAATGCAGTCGGCGCCCCAGGCGCGCGCCTCAAACACCTGATATTCATCGACCATGAAGTCCTTGCGCAGCACAGGTAGTGCGCAAGCAGCGCGCGCCGCTTGCAGATACTCGGCCTTGCCTTGAAAGAACTGTTCGTCGGTGAGTACCGAGAGGCAGGCCGCGCCGTGTGCGGCATAGTCGGCGGCGATCTCGGCGGGCTTGAAGTCGGGGCGGATCACTCCCTTGGATGGGCTGCCTTTTTTGATTTCGGCAATCACCGCTGACTGGCCCGCCGCAATCTTGTCGCGCAAGGCAGCTACAAACCCGCGCGCCGGCGCGACCGCTCCAGCGGCACGGCGAATCGCGGCTGCATCGATACGCAGTTTGGCGGCGGCAACCTCGGTCGTTTTTACAGCGAGGATCTTGTCAAGGATATCGCTCATCGTGCTCCGCGTACTCGGTTGACGGCAAATTATTTGAACTTTTGGGTCAGCTTGATGAAATCATCGAGCTTGGCACGTGCCGCGCCGCTCTTGATGATTTCGAACGCCGTCTCGACGCCGTCTTCCAGCGTTGCTGCCTTGCCCGATACGTAAATGCCCGCGCCGGCGTTGACCGCAACGATGTCGCGCGCCGCACCGGGCTTGTTCTCCAGTGCCGCGAGTACCATCTCACGCGATTCCTCGACGGTAGCCACACGCAGGGTGCGCGAGTCGTGCACGCCGAGGCCGAAACGGTCGGGGTGGATTTCATACTCATCGACGCGGCCATCCTTAAGCTCGCCGATGAAGGTGCGACCTGAAATCGAGATTTCGTCCAGTCCTTCGGCACCGTGTACCACCATCGCGTGACGGTTGCCGAGGCGCTGCATCACGCGCGCCTGAATGCCGACCAGATCGCTGTGAAACACACCCATCATCACATTGGGGGCGCCAGCCGGATTGGTCAACGGCCCGAGGATGTTGAAAATGGTGCGCACACCAAGTTCGCGACGCACCGGCGCGGCGTGCTTCATCGCGGCGTGGTGGTTGGGCGCAAACATGAAGCCGATGCCGATTTCGTCGATGCATTGCGCCACCTGCGCCGGCTGCAGGTTGATGTTGACACCGAAGGCTTCGAGCACGTCGGCTGCGCCTGACTTGGACGACACGGCGCGCGCGCCGTGCTTGGCAACGCGCGCACCGGCAGCGGCAGCAACGAACATCGAAGCGGTGGAAATGTTGAAGGTATGCGCACCATCACCACCGGTGCCGACAATGTCGACCAGGTGGGTCTGGTCTTTCACACTCACCTTGGAGGCCAGCTCGCGCATGACTTGCGCGGCGGCGGTGATCTCGCCGATGGTTTCCTTCTTGACGCGCAGGCCGGTAATGAAGGCAGAGATCAGGACTGGCGACATCTGCCCGCTCATGATCTGGCGCATGATTTCGAGCATTTCGTCGTGGAAAATCTCACGGTGTTCGATGACGCGCTGCAGGGCTTCCTGGGGGGTAATCATGGTCAGACTCCTTGAAGAAAATTCTTGAGCATGTGGTGACCGTGTTCGGTCAGTATCGATTCAGGGTGAAACTGTACGCCTTCGACATCGAGGGTTTTGTGGCGCAAACCCATGATTTCACCATCTGCCGTCCACGCGGTGATGTCCAGGCAATCGGGCAAGGACGCGCGCTCGACGGCGAGCGAGTGATAGCGCGTCGAGGTAAAGGGCGTGGGCAGACCAGCAAACACGCCGCGGCCGGTGTGCTCGACCGGCGAGGTCTTGCCATGCATCAGGATTTGCGCATGCACCACTTTGCCGCCAAAGGCCTGGCCGAGCGCCTGATGGCCAAGGCAGACACCGAGGATCGGCAGCTTGCCCGCGAAAGTTCGGATCACCTCCAGCGAAATGCCTGCCTCATTCGGCGAACAGGGGCCGGGCGAAATGACGATTTTCTCAGGCTGCATGGCCGCTACGTCGGCAACGCTGATTTCGTCATTGAGCACCACTTTCATGTCGGCGCCCAGTGCGCCAAAATACTGCACCAGGTTCCAGGTGAAGGAATCGTAGTTGTCGATCATCAGGATCATGACGTCCCCCCGCTCCTCATCTCGATGCTACTGCGCGCCGCCATGATAGTCTTTGACTGGAGAGTGCCGGCGTTCTTGCCGGTGACATCAAGTCGGGTGGCGCGTTGACGGTTTTGCGATTGTTCGAGTGGTTTGTGCCGGTGACCTCGCGCGGTGAGGCCAAGCTGGTAGTGCGCTTTCGCGGCATCGCGGCAGCGCTGCTGTCGATCACGCTGGTCACCAGCGTCCTGGCGGTGGTCTACACAGGCCTGCGCCCCGGCATCAGCGTCGCTGAATGGCTGGTGCTCATCGGCGGCATCGTCTTTCCGCTGATCGGCGCGCTGTATATCCGCCAGACGGCAAACATCACACAGGGACTGGTGCTGACCAATCTGGCCGGCATCGCCATGGTGGTCGGCTGGGCGCTCATGACCGGCGGCATCACGTCGTTTGCCCTGCCATGGCTGATCGCCAATCTCGGCATGATCTGCACCTTCGGCAACCTGGCGATTCCGCTGGGCATTGGCGTTGCGGTACTGGTCGTGCTGGCGGGCTTGTATTTGCTGACCCGCCTTGATCTTCTGCCCTTGTCGACGATTGGCGCCGAGGCGCTGCCGGAGATGCACGCGCTTGCATTGATTTCGAGTGCCACCTTGATGATCTGTGCCGCCGTCATCATCGCCGGGGAACGGGCCCGCGCCAAGGCGCGCCTGCGCGATGCACTCGCGCGCGCCGAGCTTGCCAACCGCGTCAAATCGACGTTCCTGTCGTCGATGAGCCATGAATTCAGAACGCCGCTGAGCGCAGTGCTCGGCTATGCAGAAGTACTGCGCGACGATCAGCCGCCGCTCGCCGAAGAGCAGCGCGCGCATGTGGAGCGCATCGTCACCGCCGCCGAGCATCTCTCGGCACTGGTCAACCAGGTGCTTGACATGGCGCGCCTTGAAGCCGGTGAATTTAGCCTGGCCACGGCGCCGGTCAGTGTGAACGGGGTACTGCGCTCGGCCTATTCGATGATGTCGCTGGAGGCGCGCGCGCGCGGCATTGACCTGCTGGTGGACTTGCCTGCCGAAGATATCGTCATCCATGCTGACGAAACACGCTTGCGCCAGGTGCTGATCAACCTGATATCGAACGCGATCCGCTACAACCGGCCAGGCGGAACGGTCACCGTCCACGCCCGCTGCGAGGAAGAACGTATCCGGTTTGAAGTCGAAGATACCGGCCGCGGCATCTCCGTGGCACGACAGTCTGAGGTATTCGTGCCGTTCGCGCGACTCGGTGCAGAGTCCGGCGGTCTCGGCGGCTCCGGCCTTGGCTTGGTCATTTCGCGCCGTCTGGTCGAATTGATGGGCGGCACGATCGGGTTTGAATCGACCGAAGGCATAGGCTCGTGCTTCCGCTTCGAGTTGCCGCAGCAGCCTGTAAGCGCGTAGAACCCCCGTCATGGCATTCATGTCACTGCTCCGGCGCTCCTGCTGTCGAGCCCGGCGGACGCCATCTCGGCCGCGCGCAACACCGCCTGCGCCTTGATGCGCGTCTCATCCCACTCGGCCTCGGGGACCGAGTCGGCAACGATGCCGGCCGCTGCCTGCACGTGCAACAGGCCGTCCTTGATGACACCGGTGCGGATCGTAATCGCCAGATCCATATCGCCATGGAAACCCAGGTATCCGGCGGCCCCGCCGTAGATACCACGCTTGACCGGCTCGATTTCTTCAATGATTTCCATCGCGCGCACCTTGGGCGCACCGGTCAGCGTGCCGGCCGGAAACGTCGCCTTGAACACGTCAATCGCATCGAGGCCGGGTTTAAGACGCGCATCGACGTTCGAGACGATATGCATTACGTGCGAATAGCGCTCGATCACCATGGTGTCGGTCACCTTCACCGTGCCGATTTCAGCAATCCGGCCGACGTCATTGCGTCCGAGGTCAATCAGCATCACATGCTCGGCGCGCTCTTTGGGGTCGGCGAGCAATTCTTCGGCGAGCGCCTTGTCTTGTTCCGGCGTAGCGCCGCGCTTGCGCGTACCGGCAATCGGCCGCACCGTGACCCGCTTCGGATCGGTAGCGCTGACCGAGGCCGGCGTCTCGGGTTCGACGCGAACCAGAATTTCGGGCGATGCGGCAACCACCTGAAACTCGCGGAAGTTGAAATAGAACATGTAGGGTGAAGGATTGAGCGTGCGCAGGCTGCGGTAGAGCGCCAGTGGCTCGGCGTCAAACTGCCGCGTCATGCGCTGGCCGATCTGCACCTGCATGACATCGCCGTCAAAGATGTATTGTTTGCAGCGGGCCACAGCATCGAGATACGCGGCCTCTTCAATATTGGAGCACACCGTATGCGCAGCAACCGCGCGATGATCCGGTATCGCTGCCGGTTCGCGCAACTGCGCGAGCAACTGGCGCAGGCGCTCTTGCCCGTATTCGTAGCTGCCGGGGTTGCGCGGATCGGCGTACACAACGAGATAGAGTTTGCCGGCGAGGTTGTCGACAATCGCCACTTCTTCACTTTGTAAAAGCACGATGTCGGGCGCACCGATCGGGTCCGGCTTGGGCGGCCTGCTCTTGATGAAGCGGTCAAGGCGCGGTTCGACAAAACGCACGCAGTCATAGCCAAACGCGCCGACCAGCCCGCCCGCAAAACGCGGCAGATTCGGTAGCGGCGCCACCTTGAAGCGGCGCATGTAGTAGCGGATGAAATCGAGCGGATTGCTGCCCTTGGCCTCTTCGCCCACCGTCTCGCCGTGGATCACCTGAATCGACGGACTGCCCGCATCGTCACGCACCACGATGCGCGTTTGGCACGGCAAACCGATGAACGAGTAGCGGCCAAAGCGTTCGCCACCCTGCACCGATTCGAGCAAATACGTATAGGGCTTGTTGGCGAGCTTGAGATAAATCGACAACGGCGTATCGAGATCAGCGAACGTCTCAAGGACCAGCGGAATGCGATTGAAGCCGCTCGCGGCCAGCGCGGCAAATTCCTGGGGAGTCATGGCAGAACCTTGTGAAAAACCAGCAACATCGAACACCGGCACAAACTTGCCGGCGGGGACAGCGTCGAGCCAAGCTCAGACGCGTGCAGTCTCCCGTAGCCGCCAGGGCCACGCCCCCGGAGCTGCGCTCCATGCACGATGTTGATTCGACAGGTTCATGATGAGGTGATGGGGTGTTACTTGATCGAAGGCTGCTGCAAAGACAACTGCTGCGCCGCTTCGAACAAGGTCGCCACTATACCATCGCAGTCCAGCGATTGCACCGGCTCACCCTCGTTGTAGCCATAGGGCACCACCCACACCGGGCAACCCGCCGCCCGTGCTGCGGCCGTATCGTTGCCCGAGTCACCAATGAACAATATCTCGGAAACCTTTGTCCCCCAACGGTTTGCAGCGTATTCAAGCATATCGGGTGCAGGCTTCTTGCGCGCCGTGGTGTCACCGCTCACGATGACGCTGAAGTAGTGCGCCATGTTGCAGCGCTCCAACAGGGGTAGCGTGTAGCGAGCAGTTTTGTTGGTGCAAACGCCAAGCTGCAAGCCCGCCTCGCGCATGGCGTCGAGCCCGGCGAACACGCCTTCATAGGGCGTTGCGTAACGGCCATTGTGCGCGTCATACTGACGCCAGTAGGCCGCCAGGAGCGCATCAAAGCCGGAGCCGTGATCAGGCTGACCCAAGTGACGCAGGCAGCGCTCCACCAGCACCACAATGCCCTTGCCGACAAAGCGCTCTACCGTCGCCGCATCGATATCGCCGAGGCCGCATTCGGCCAGTGCAGCGCTGGCGGCGGCCGCCAGGTCGGGCGAGGTGTGGAGCAAGGTGCCGTCCAGATCGAACAAGACGGCGCGCACCGGTGTGACGAGTGCCTTGGGTCGCGCGCGCTCCGTCATGCGGAAGTGGCCGTTTTCTTGCCGCGAAAATTGATGCTGCGCGAGTTGAACGCGACATACAACACCGGCAACACGATCAGCGTGAGAAGCGTTGCCGAGATCAGCCCGCCGATCACCACCACGGCGAGCGGCTTTTGCGTCTCCGAGCCGATGTCGGTCGAGAGTGCCATCGGCAGCAGGCCGAGCATCGCCAGCAAGCCGGTCATCAATACCGTGCGCAGACGCTGGATCGAGCCTTCGGTCACGGCCGCTTCCGGGGTGGCGCCGGCGTTGCGCAGCTGGTTGAACACCGTCACCATCACCACGCCATTCAACACCGCCTGCCCAAACAGGGCAATGAAGCCAATCGCTGCCGACACGCTCAAGGGAATCCCAGTGATCAGCAGTGCAAAAATACCGCCGATCATCGCGAACGGCACATTCAGAATGATCAACACCGCGCTCTTGACCGAGTTGAACGCGTTGAACAGCAGCACGAAGATGAGCAAAATCGAGATCGGTACCACCAGCGCCAGGCGCGCCATGGCGCGTTCCTGGTTCTCGAACTCGCCCGACCAGCTCACCGTGTAGCCGGGCGGCAGCTTGATGTTCTTCGCCACCTGGTCCTGCATGTCGGCCACCACGCTGCCCATGTCGCGCCCGCGGATGAACACGCCGATTGCAAGCACGCGCTTGCCGTTCTCGCGCGCGATGTTCATGCTGC
>JANLTL010000211.1:0-2641 GCA_031362905.1 Burkholderiales bacterium
TCGCCTTGTAAGGGCGACGCTCTACCAGCTGAGCTAAGCACCCCCGCAGGACTCGTCCCCCGGTTGCAGTGCTGGTCTGTGCGGCGAATACTCCATCAATCGCTGTACAAGTACGACCTGCTCCGCATTGTCATCCGGCGCACTGCGCCGGAGCGTCTTTGTTCAACCGCGAAGCTTATTATTTTACCGCATCTTTCAATGCTTTGCCAGGTGCAAACTTCGGCACTTTGGCGGCAGGAATCTTGATCGGCTGATTGGTGCGCGGATTGCGGCCGGTGCGGGCCTTGCGCTTGGAAACGCGGAAAGTGCCGAAGCCAACCAGCGTCACTGAACCATTTTTCTTCAAAGTGCCTTTGATTGCGCCGACGACGGCGTCAAGCGCTCGCGTCGCGGCGGCTTTGGAAATGTCAGCCGTCTTGGCAACATGGTCAATCATTTGAGCTTTGTTCACTTGGTGTGTCCCCTCTTCTATGGTGTCGAATCACGTCTGTTGCGGCTGCGCATTTCTGCCTAATCCTGCGCCTGCCGCCACAGCGCATCAAAAATAAGCAGTGCTCGTCGAAACGATTGTATAGCAAGCTCGCCGGGCTTGTGTCAAGGGCGCAGCGCACAAATGGCCCCATTTTGGGCTGCAGGTTGCGCTGCAGCCATGGTTGTTCGCTACAAGCACTCATGCACCCTGGAGCACGCCGCCAATGCGCCGACGATGCCACACCCCCGCATCAAGCCGGGACATAGCGCGTCCCATCATAGCGCAGGCGCAACGGCCCAGGTATGGCCGCCTTGGCGACCGCGTGTCGCTCGTCACCTGGAAACGCCAGCGTACGCGCACCGTCAAGCTCAAACCCGTAAGGCTGTATCACCGGCGGGCGGCGGCTGCGTGCGTCGTCCAGCGCGGCATCAATTGAATCGAACAGTGCCAGATGCTGCAGGCTCATGTAGGTAGGCGGGGCGAGCTTGATGTCATCTCGCGTCCAGCGCGCAATCGCGTCCTGTGGCCGCAACCACTCACTGTGGGTGGCCTCGTAGTCATCATGCACGGCGATCTGATCGATTGGGGTGCGTGCCAGGAAGAATCGCGCATCAAAGCGGCGCGACAACATGGTCGGCGTGACCCACCTTACCCACGGCACCAGTGCGCCTGCGTCGAGTTCGGCATGGATCGAGCCGAGCACGGTGGCAAATGGTTCTTTTGCGTTAAGACGAGCGCGCGCAGCAGCGATCTCCCGGGCGCAGGCGCGGCCAGCATCAACGCCTGCTGCAAGCGTAGCCTGCGAGCTGGTATTGGGATAAGTGCCGATGGGATGGGTGCCGATACCGTGCGCAAGCAACACCCCCGCCTCTTCAAATGTCTCGCGTGCCGCGGCCACGAACATGCCGGCTGCGCGCGCTCGCGGGATGTCTTCCCCGAGTGCTGCCGTATCGAGCAACGCCAGTCCGCGAATGCGCGCAAGCATGTCTGGCGAACTGTCTGCGGCATCCACCTTGCCGCCAGGAAACACATGCGCTTCCCCCAGCACATCCGACAGGCCGCTGCGCTTGACCATGAACACCTCAAACCCCGTTGGCGCATCACGCAGCAGCAGCACCGTGGCGGCATCACGCGGAATTGCTACTTCGCCATTGCTGGCATCAGGTCCCAGTTTCATCCGCCGCTCTTTCGTTGATTGCATCCAAGGCGAAGTTTAGCGTCTGCGCACGCCATTCGATCAGGGCGTGCATTCCGGCAGAGATCGAGCAGCGCCAGGCTGTTTAGCGCATGGATGGAGCATCGCTTCGCAGCTTCTCATCATTTTCTGCTTGCCAGCTCGATGTCGCCGCTGCCGTCGCTGGCTTAAACTCGTGGCTTCATTGATCCCATACGATACTTCCTCGCCATGCACGATATTGTGATTCGCGGTGCCTCCGTTCACGATGGCCTTGGCAATCCCGCACAACGCGCCGATGTCGCCGTCACGCAGGGCCGCGTCAGCGCCATTGGACGGGCGGTTGGCCCGGCCAGACAAACAATCGACGCGCATGATCTTTCACTGATGCCCGGCATCGTGGATCTGCACACCCACTACGACGCGCAGGTCACCTGGGATCGCACCATGTCGCCCTCGCCCGCCCTCGGCGTCACGACGGCGGTGATCGGCAATTGCGGTTTCGGCATTGCACCCTGCCCGGCACCAGTGCGCGAAACCATGATGAGGAATCTTTCGGTGGTCGAGGGCATGGACCTCAATGCCTTGCTCACCGGCACCAAATGGGAGTTCGAGACCTTCGGCCAATACATGGAGCAGTTGCGCCGCACCGGGCCGTATCTGAACACCGCCGTGTTTGCCGGCCACTCGGTGATTCGCACTGCCGTGATGGGCGAAGCCGCGTCCGAGAAGGCGCAAGCATCGGATGCCGAGTTGGCCGCGATGCGTGCGCAAGTGCGTGAGGCAATGGATGCCGGCGCCATCGGCTTCGCCTCCTCCTTCTCGCCGAATCACGCGGGCTGGGGCGGAAGACCGATGCCTTCAACTATTGCAAGCGATGTTGAATTGCAAAGCCTTGCTGGTGAAATGAAGAGTAAAGGCAAAGGTATCTTCGTCATGGCAACGGGGCCACGCGCGACGCCGGAGTACATGGAAGCCATCGCCGCCGCGAACGG
>JANLTL010000224.1:0-3044 GCA_031362905.1 Burkholderiales bacterium
CATCCCCGGCCAATCTGGTGGAGCATTTGCTGGCCATGCCAAAAAGCGCCAAGGCCGGTACTGTTAGTCCCGCGCGTCTGGCACTGGAACCCCGTGATGTTTCGCTGTCATGATTTTGCTCGACACGGTGGCGTTGTCAGAGCTTCGAAAGGCCAGACCCACTCGCAACGTGGCGGCGTATCTGCAATCTCAGGCCGCCAACGCGGTCTACATCAGCTCATAACCTGACTGTCGTTACCCGCAACGTCAAGCACTTTTCGCCGACGGGCGCACGGGTGTTTGATCCGTTTTAGACAAGCACAGAAATTTCCTCTTATCGCTCAGGGCGTTAAACGGCGTCGCGGTGCCCAAACCGCAAGGCACACGCCAGTAACACACCCAGCAATACCCCCCACGTCAGACTGTTCGCTCCGAGCGCAAGCCATTGCATCAGGGGTGACAGCCGCACACTTCCATCGCCGATGATCGACATCAGGGGTTGAACCAGAATGTCAGTGATAGCATCTATCGCAGTCGTTTCCGCAGAGACTGGCTTGCCATCAAAACGTTGCATGGCCGAGCCGAAGCTGAACAGGATCAGCGTGACCGTCACCACCGCGTGCAGCACGCTCATGCCGGCGATGCAGGCGAGCAAACGCAGGTAGCTCGTGCGCGCTGGGTTGGCGGCAAATGCGCCGAGCGTGATGCCGGCCAGCCAGCACAGGACGATGGCGATTGACGCCAGGTGCGAATCATGGCTGTCGCGAAACTGCACGATGAGGGCCGCGATGGGCAGCGCGGGCAGCGCCACGGTCAACAGCGCGATGTGTTTGCCGCGCAGGTGGCCCACGCTGTAGGCAAGCCAGAGATAGAGTGCGGCAACCGTGACCTCACCGCCGAGTTTGCCGATCCAGAGAGAGCCCAAGCCGAGAAATGACAGTGTGAACGCGGCGATTGCGGCCGGAATTTCGATCATTTCAGCCTTCCACCACAAACCCCAATCGCGCCTCCTTCGCGAGTGCCAGCAACGCGGTGTCGCGCGTGAGCAGGGCACGGTTCTCCACTGCGGCAGCGCCGAGCAGCATCCGGTCGTAAATATCGGCGTGACTGTTCTCGAAGCGCGTGCTTTCCGCGATATGGCTTGCCATCAGCGGCAGCAGCGCAATCCCGTCCTGCTCGAGATGCTGGACGATGACAGGCACGTCCGGGATTTCAGCCTTACCCGCCAGTGCGAGAAAGCGCGTTTCAATCAAGGTGGCCGCACTGACGGCGCAATCGTTGTCTTCGATCAGGCTGCGTGCCGCTTTCCCGAGCCGCGCGCTGCCGGCTAGCCACCAGATGGCGATGTGCGTATCGAGCAGCAGTCTCATGCTCTGCGATTGGCACGCTTCTGCGTAGCACGCTTTGGTGCCAAGGGCTTGCGCGGAGTGACGACATAAGGTGTGCGCGGATCTTGCCCGGATAGCGCTACCGGCTCATCAGGAAAGATGCTTTTCGGAACCATCATTTCATTGATGATCCGGTTGGTCTCCGGGCTGTCCCAGTCATCGGCGAGCCAGATTTTTCCCTTGAGCGAGCCGGGTTTGCGCTTGTGTTTGACTGGCGTGTACTTGGTGATTTGCACCACCGCTTCACCGTTGCGCGCGAGAATGACTTCTTCGCCATCGAGGACGGCCTGCACCAGCTTTGACAAATGGGTTTTGGCATCGTGCATGTTCACTTGCATGGATGGCCTCCGCGTGATCGTTTTTACTTGACTAACCTAGCTAATAGTGTAACAGGTTGGTGCCGGCTCTGCGAGAAATTCCGGCGCGGGCGTTTTACCGAACTCATGCGGGAGCCCACGAGAAGCGAGAATGCGATTCGCCCTATTTCGGTGCATTTTCTGAAAAGATTTGCATCAATACGGTGCGTCATCACGCTGCGCTTACACGCCCTCGCTTATGGCACAATGCTCGGCTGTTTTTTGCAGCCACCGGGACGGTGCGATCATGCGCATTCGCGCTGGAACGATCGCCATTCTCTGTATTGAACGCAAGTCTGTCCGTGGCATGAAAACTGCTGATTGTGTTGTGTTTTGCAAGTGGTATTTTTGGTCAATCCGATTCCCCAGGAGATAACAATGGCGATGACTGCCAACGATGTGCTGAAGATGGCGAAAGACAACGAAGTCAAATTCATTGATTTCCGCTTTACCGATACCAAAGGCAAGGAGCAGCACGTCTCCGTGCCAGTGAAGGCGTTTGACGAATCCAAATTCACCGAAGGTCACGCCTTTGACGGCTCGTCCATCGCCGGCTGGAAAGGCATTGAAGCCTCGGACATGCTGTTGATGCCCGAACCCGACACCGCCCACCTCGACCCCTTCATGGACGAGAACACGCTGATCCTGACTTGCGACGTACTCGAGCCCTCGACCGGCAAAGGCTACGACCGCGACCCGCGCTCGCTCGCCAAGCGCGGCATGGCCCACCTCAAAGCCTCGGGCATTGGTGACGACGCATTCTTTGGCCCGGAACCCGAGTTTTTCGTGTTTGATTCGGTGGCCTGGAATGTCGACATGTCCGGCTCGTCGTGCAAGGTGTGGTCAGTCGAAGCTGCTTGGGACGGCGACAACCGTACCGAGGGCCAGGGCAACCAGGGGCATCGCGCGCCGGTCAAGGGCGGTTACTTCCCGGTGCCCCCGCAAGACACGCTGCAAGACATGCGCTCGGAGATGTGCATTCTTCTGGAGCAACAGGGCGTTGAAGTCGAAGTACATCACCACGAAGTGGCAACCGCCGGCCAGTGCGAAATCGGTACCAAATTTGCCTCGTTGGTGCAGCGCGCCGACTGGTCGCAGATTTTGAAGTACACGGTGCAAAACGTCGCGCATGCCTACGGCAAGACCGCAACCTTCATGCCCAAGCCGATCGTTGGCGACAATGGCTCGGGCATGCACGTGCACCAGTCGATCTGGAAAGACGGAAAAAACCTGTTTGCCGGCAACGGCTATGCCGGTCTTTCCGAGTTCGCGCTGTTTTACATCGGCGGCATCATCAAGCATGCGCGCGCTTTGAACGCCA
>JANLTL010000229.1:0-14775 GCA_031362905.1 Burkholderiales bacterium
CCGCCTTGGCGGCGCCGGTCGAGGAGGGAATGATGTTCTCGAGGATGCCGCGGCCGCCGCGCCAGTCCTTGTTCGAGGGCCCGTCGACGGTCTTTTGCGTGGCGGTGGTGGCATGGACCGTGGTCATCAGGCCGCGCTTGATGCCCCACTTGTCGTTGAGCACCTTGGCCACGGGCGCCAGGCAATTGGTGGTGCAGGACGCGTTGGAAATGATGGCCTGGCCGGCATAGGTCTTGTCGTTGACGCCAAACACGAACATCGGCGTGTCGTCTTTCGACGGCGCCGACATGATGACCTTTTTTGCGCCAGCGGTGACATGCTTTTGCGCGGTGTCTTTGGACAGGAACAGGCCGGTCGATTCGATCACGACATCGGCGCCGATCTCGCTCCATTTCAGCTCGGCCGGGTCTTTCACGGCGGTCAGGCGGATGCGCTTGCCGTCGACAATCAGGGTGTTGCCGTCAACCGCGATTTCGCCCTTGAAGCGGCCATGCACCGAGTCGTACTTGAGCATGTAGGCCAGATAGTCGGGTTCGAGCAAGTCGTTGATGCCGACGATCTCGATGTCCTTGAAATTTTGCGCGGCGGCGCGAAACACCATGCGGCCGATGCGGCCGAATCCGTTGATGCCTACTTTGATGGTCATGCGATTTCTCCAGAATTTCAGTTGATAACGGTGCCGCGTTGCCGCGCAGCCTACAACATGCCCTTCACAGCCTTGACCGCGTGGTCTGCCGTGAAGCCGAAATGGGTGAACAAATCCTTGAACGGGGCCGACTCGCCAAACGTGTTGATGCCCATGACGGCGCCGGTGCGACCGACATACTTGTGCCAGAAATCGGTGACGCCGGCCTCGATCGAGAGGGCCGGCACCTTGAGTGGCAGCACGGCGTCGCGATAGGCCTTGTCTTGCGCATCGAACACCTGCGTGCAAGGCATCGACACCACGCGCACCCTGATGCCCTCGACCGCGAGCAGGTCCCGGGCCTTGGTCGCGATCTCGACTTCCGAGCCGGTGGCGATGATGATGGCCTGCGGCGCGCCCTTGCAGTCGGAGAGGATGTAGCCGCCACGACGAATCGCCTCGATGGTGTCGGCATCGCGCTTCTGGAACACCGAGTTCTGGCGCGTGAAGATCAGGCAGGTCGGGCCGTCCGCACGCTCGATCGCGTGGCTCCAGGCCAATGCCGATTCCACCGTATCGCAGGGCCGCCACACGTGCATGCCGGGAATCAGGCGCAGGCTTGACACATGCTCGACTGGCTGGTGCGTCGGGCCGTCTTCGCCGACGCCGATCGAGTCGTGGGTGAACACAAAGATGTTGCGCAGCTTCATGAGCGACGCCATGCGCAGTGCATTACGCGAGTAGTCGGCGAAGGTCAGGAAGGTGCCGGTCTCGGTGATGAAGCCGCCGTGCAGCGCCATGCCATTGGTGATGGCGGCCATGGCGAATTCGCGCACCCCGAAGTTGATGATGTTGCCCGCTGCAGCCTGCCCGCCGGCAGCGCCCACACCCGGCTTGACGGCGACACTGCCCGGCCAGTTGGTGAACACACTACCCATCAGATCAGCCGAGCCGCCGATCAACTCCGGCAGCACCGGCGCAAGCGCGGCAAGCGCACCTTGAGAGGCTTTGCGCGTGGCAACCGTCTCGCCCTTCTCATTCGCTGCGTTGACCATGCTGGTGACTGCGGCATTCCAGTTGGCCGGCAATGTTCCGCTGATACGCCGTGTGAATTCGGCGGCAAGATCAGGATGCGCCCTGGTGTAGGCGGCAAATTTGTCGTTCCACGCCTGCTCGCTTGTCGCACCCGCTGCCTTGGCGTTCCAGCCGTCATAGACGTCTTGCGGAATCACGAAGGGCTCGTGGTTCCAGCCCAGGGCTGCGCGCGTGGCCGCGATTTCATCCTTGCCGAGCGGCTCGCCATGCGTCTTGGCGGTGCCCTGGCGGTTGGGCGAGCCCTTGCCGATCACCGTCTTGCAGCAAATCAGCGTGGGGCGTGCCGTGTCAGTGCGTGCCGCCTTGATGGCAGCGTCGACGGCATCGACGTTGTGTCCGTCCACGCTGCGAATCACCTGCCAGCCGTAGGCCTCGAAGCGCTTTGGGGTGTCGTCGGTAAACCAGCCGGCAGTTTGCCCGTCGATCGAGATGCCGTTGTCGTCGTACAAGCAAATCAGCTTGCCCAGGCCCAAAGTGCCCGCGAGCGAAGCGGCTTCGTGCGAAATGCCTTCCATCAGGCAGCCATCGCCCAACACCACGTAGGTGTGATGGTTGACGATCTCAAATCCATCCCGGTTGAACGACGCTGCGAGCAGGGACTCGGCCAGCGCCATGCCGACTGCATTGGTGATGCCCTGCCCGAGCGGCCCGGTGGTGGTCTCCACCCCGGGCGTCATACCGTATTCAGGATGCCCCGGCGTCTTTGAATGCAGTTGACGAAAGCGCTTGATCTCGTCGATCGGCAAGTCATAGCCCGACAAGTGCAGCAGCGCATACAGCAGCATCGAGCCGTGGCCATTGGAAACCACGAAGCGGTCGCGATCCGGCCACTTCGGGTTGGCCGGGTTGTGTTTGAGATGGCGTGTCCACAGCGCAAGCGCGATGTCAGCCATGCCCATCGGCATGCCGGGGTGACCGGAATTGGCGGCCTGCACCGCGTCCATGGCCAGCGCGCGGATCGCGTTGGCAAGAATCGTTGGGGATGGGGTGGGCATGAGACCGGACGGAGAGGAAGGCTGGATCGCGGGAAAACGGACTGCCAGAGTGCGGCGCGGATTGCCTGGAGCGGCCATCACTGCACCGCCAGCAGCTACGTTGCCCATGACCTACAATCGCCTGCAATTAAGGCGTTTTTCAGTCACGGAAAACGCGAAATTATACGCGCATCCCGCAACGCACCAACCGCTCCGGCACCCTCACTTCATGCACGGATTGCATCTCATGGGCGACCTTTCGGGCTGCCGCTGTACGCCGGCGTTGCTCACCGATGCGCTGGCGCTTGAGGCGGCATGCACTGCAGCCGTCGCAGCGGCGGGGCTCACGCAGGTCAATCGTCTGTTTCATGCATTCGCTCCCGGCTCGGGTGTCACCGGGGTGGTGTTGCTGGCGGAGTCCCATCTGGCTGTACACACCTGGCCGGAGCTGGCGTCGGTCACGCTCGACGTTTACGTGTGCAACTACGGCGGCGACAATTCGGTCAAGGCACAGGCCCTGTTCGATGCCTTGTGCTCCAGTTTTGACGCGGCCAGTGCGCTGTCGCGGGTGGTGCAACGCGGTGCGCCATCATGAAAGTGCGCCTGTTTTGCGACGCGTTGCTGACGGTCGGCAAAACCGTCACCTTGCCCCAGACCCCGGCACATCATGCGCGTGAGGTGTTGCGGCTGGTAGCCGATGACGAAGTCACCCTGCTTAATGGTCTCGGCGGTGAATTCACCGCACGCCTGACGCTGGTAACACGCAAGGTGGTCGAGGCGCTGGTGCTCGCGTGGGACGAGCGTGATTCCGAATCACCCTTCAGCCTGCATGTGGTGCAGAGCCTGGCCACCGGCGACAAGATGGACTGGATCGTCGAAAAGGCAGTTGAACTCGGTGCAACACATGTGGTGCCAGTGGCGGCGGAGCGCTCGGTGTTGCGCCTGTCCCCTGAACGCGCAACACGTCGCGTGGCCCACTGGCAGGCGATCGCCCGCGCAGCGTGTGAGCAATGTGGGCGCAACCGCCTGGCACACATCGAACCGGTGATGACGCTCGACGCCTACCTTGCCGAAGCCAAAAAGGCGGTGGGTCTCAAGCTGATGCTCTCGCCGGTGGCTGACGTCGCGTTCCGCAGCATTCCGGCCCCGGCGCACGGTACCGCGATTCATTTGCTGATCGGGCCCGAGGCGGGGCTGTCGGATGCCGAAGAATTGCGCGCGCGCACGGCGGGCTTTGAAGGCGTCACCCTCGGGCCGCGCGTCATGCGCACCGAGACCGCTGCGCTGGCGGCACTGGCAGCGGTGCATGGGCGCTGGGGTGATTTTTGAAGCGGGAAACTTGGGTTGTGCAGCGTTGACACGAACAATGAGCTGACAAGGAGCGCTACATGAGTCCGGCAAATTCTCCGATCCAATCGGTTGGTGTGCTCACCAGCGGCGGTGATTCACCCGGCATGAATGCGGCGATTCGCGCCGTGGTGCGCGCCGCCTTGTCACACGGCCTCGAAGTGTTCGGGGTGCGTGACGGCTATCTCGGCCTTTCCGAAGGCCGCGTCGAGCAGCTCGACCGGCGCAGTGTGTCCGATGTGATCAATCGCGGCGGCACCTTTCTGGGCTCGGCGCGCTTTCCCGAATTGATTGAAGAGCGCGTGCAGGATCAAGTCGCGGCGCGCCTGCGCGCCACCGGCATTGACGCGCTGATCGTGATCGGCGGCGACGGCAGCTATCGCGGCGCAGCCGCATTGTCGAAACGTGGCATTCCCTGCATCGGCCTGCCCGGCACCATTGACAACGACATTCCCGGCACTGACCGCACCATCGGATTTGATACCGCGCTCAACATCATCACCGAAGCGATTGACCGCCTGCGTGACACCTCATCCTCGCACAAACGCATTTCGCTGGTCGAAGTCATGGGGCGGCATTGTGGTGATCTCGCGCTCTCGGCTGCGGTGGCGGGCGGTGCGGAATTTGTAGTAGTGCCTGAATTGCCATTTGACAAGGACGGTCTGATCAAACAGATCGAACGCGGCATCGCACGCGGCAAACGCCATGCTCTTGTGGTGATTTGCGAGCACATCGTCGATACCAATGCGCTGGCAGCTGAAATAGAGGCGCGTACCGGGCGCAATACGCGCGCCACCATCCTTGGCCACATTCAGCGCGGTGGATCACCCACCGCATATGACCGCATTCTCGCCAGCCGCATGGGTGCGCAGGCCGTTCAGTTGCTGGTCGAGGGCAAGTCGGCGCGCTGCGTCGGCCTGCGTGGTGAGGTGCTGGTCGATGATGATCTGCTGCAAATCACCAACACCAAGCGGTCGTTCAACGAAGACCTGCACCGCCTGGGCTCGCGCCTGTTCTGAGCATGCGGCCGCTGTGTTGCGCAGCGACCTGCGGCGACCTGCGGCGACCTGCAGCGCCAGATCGAATGCCCGGTGCCAAGTGTTAACGATTGTCAACTTTGAGCTTGTGAATTTGGGTTACCCTCTGCGGGTGATTGCGGCAAGGCCGCGCGCAGGCGCGCATGCGGTGTCATGCAGCAATGGACATATCGCCAGGAAGCGCTCCCACCAACGGTTTTAGAGCACTGTTTGATTCATTTCGCATCGCCTCGATGCATTCTTTGAAGGAGCAATTCCATGGGACTACTCGACTCCATCGCCGGCATGGCCGGCCAAGCCTTGTCATCCGGCAGCGGCAGCAATCCGTTATTGCAAGGCGTGATCGGCATGCTGCAAAACCATCCTGGCGGCCTCGGCGGTTTGGTCGAACAGTTTCAGTCCAAGGGGCTGGGCGATATCGCGTCATCGTGGGTGGGCAAGGGTGACAACCTGCCGATCTCGGCGGATCAGTTGCAGGGCGTGCTTGGCAGTGACATGGTGAGCGGCCTGGCAGCGAAGTTTGGTGTGTCGCAGGACCAGATCGCACAGATGCTGCCGCAGGTGGTGGACAAGCTCACCCCCAATGGTCAGGTCGAGACAGGTGGCTTTGACGCCGCTGGCGCAATGGGCATGTTGCAGGGCTTTTTCAAGAAGTAGCGTGCCGGTTCAGTCTGCCGGCTTTGACGGATGTGACGAGGAGGCGGACATGAACCGATTGACTGCAAAGAAGTTGTCGACAACGCTGCGCTGCGCCCTGCTTGCCGCCCTGGTAGCGGGCACGGTTGCAGGCGTGGCGACAGCAAGCGCATGGGCAGCGCCGGCAGCTTCTGACACGCCGGTGGCGGCGGCGGTTGCATCGGCCCCAGGTGCATCATCGGCGCCAACTGCGCTCGACCCAGCCATGCAGCGGCTGTTCATGACGCTCGCGATGTCGGTGTTGTCCAACTTTGCCACCAGCGCCGCGCGCGGTTCGCTCGATGCGTTTGATCCCGGTCCGGCAATCGAATCCGCGCTCAGAGGCGCCCTCAATAGCCGGGACGTCAATGCAGTGATCGACCGCCTCGTGGCGCAGGCCGGCGCCGGCTCGGAAGGCTCTGGCGCATCGCCCGAAATGCGCGCCATGCTCAAGGCTGCCCTGACTGGCGTGGTCGCGATGGCGCGCAGTGAAATTGCGCGCGAGCTGTCAGGCGCGCCTGCGGTTTCCCCTGCGATACCGCCGGCGGCCACGGCGCCGGTACAACCTTGACGGGCGTCAGGCCGGCGGTGCGAAAAACCGGTAGCCATTGCGCCCGGCGTGCTTGACCTGGTACATCGCTTCGTCAGAGCACTTGAACAGGGTATCGGCATCGCTGCCGTTGAGCGGATATAGCGCAACCCCGATTGACGGCGTGGTATTGACGACATTGCCATTGAGGTTGTAGGGTGCCGCGAGGGACGCGCGGATCTTTTCGGCGATCATTTCGGCGTCATCGCGCGATTTGAGTGACGGCAGCACCACCACAAATTCGTCGCCGCCGATGCGTGCCACGGTGTCCGAATCGCGCACCTGCGCCTTGAGGCGGCGCGCCACTTCGATCAGCAGCTCGTCGCCAATCGCGTGGCCGAGCGTGTCATTAATACTCTTGAACTTGTCGAGGTCGAGGAACAGCACTGCGCATTGCTGCTTGGCGCGCAGCGCCTGCGACAGAGCCACCTTGGTACGGTCGGCGAGCAGCATGCGGTTAGGCAGACCGGTGAGCTGGTCGTGATGCGCCATGAAGGCGATGCGCGCAGCGTCGGCGCGCTGTTCGGTCACGTCTTCCATCACCCACACCACGCCTTTTTCCAGATTCCACGGGGCAATCGCCTTGGCTGCCATACGCGCCAAAATCACTTTGCCATCCTTGCGGCGCATGTGCACGTCACCGCGAAACACCGCGCCGGTCTTGAGCGAAGCTTCGGCCTTGACAATGAGATTGCGGTAGTCGTCTTGAACCAGCTGCAGATGACGCGTGGTGCGGCCGGTCAGCTCGGCTGATTTGTAGCCTAGCAGTTGCGTGCACATCGGGTTCATCCACATCACCCTGAGGCGCTTGATGAACATGGTCGCCACCGGATTGATCTCCAGCATGGCGCGCGTTTCGGCCAACGCGCCCTCGAGGCCGGTCTGCAAGGCCCGGCGCTCGAGAGCGGCCTGCACGCGCGCGCGCAGCAGTACCGGATCAAACGGTTTGGCCAAATAGTCGGTTGCGCCCAGTTCAATCGCGCGGATCACATTGGCGAGGTCATCATGCGCCGAGATTACGATCACCGGGATGCTGCGCATGGCGGCGTCCGCACGCATGGCTTCAAGGACGCCAAAGCCATCGAGCACCGGCATCATGATGTCGAGCAGGACCAGATCAAAATGGTCAGCACGCATCGCGGCGAGTGCCTCGACGCCGTTGCCGGCCATTGCCAGATTGGTGTAGCCGTCGCGCGTGAGACGCCGTGCCAGTGTGTAGCGGTTGGTCTCATCGTCATCAACAATGAGCAGCGACATCCTGGCGATGCCGGCGTTGGCCGCGTGGGCAGTAGTCGAAACGGCGGGCGCGGCGGGCGCAGTAGCGGACATGATGGCGTCAATTCTAGTGGGCGACGGCGCTTCGCGCCCTGGCATGCGCATCGCTCGGCGCGCTGGCCAGTGGCGGTACCGGCGCCCGCAGGTCGAGGCCCGCCAATCTGGCCGATGCCGAAGCCGCCGCGGCTGAGTCGGCCGCGCCCGACGAAGCCAAAGCGGCCGGGGCAACCGGTGCAACCAGCGGCAACGTGACGGTAAAGGTCGAGCCTTTGCCTGGCGCGCTTTGCACCATGATGTCGCCACCCAAAAGGCGGGCCATGCGCCGCGAAATCGCCAAGCCCAACCCGGTGCCACCGTGCTTGCGGGTAGACGAATTATCGATCTGCGAGAACTCCTGAAACAGGCGCGGCAAATGGTCGGAAGCGATGCCGGTGCCGGTGTCGCTCACGGCAATGCTGAGCATGCCATCCGCCGCCGTGCCTTCCAGGCGTACCACGCCGGTATCGGTGAATTTCACCGCATTGCCCAGCAGGTTGATCAATATCTGACGCACGCGCTGCTGGTCGCTGTCAATCAGCGGCAGCGGCTGAGGGTAATTCGATTCGAGGCGAATACCTTTGTCTTTGGCCATCAGCGCGACCGTGGCGAGCGCCTCCTCAGCCAGCGGCGCTGGCGCGAACGCCTCGATGCGCACCGGCATGCGCCCGGCCTCGATGCGCGACAGATCGAGAATGTCATTGATCAATCCAAGCAGGTGATTGGCCGACGAGCCGATGCGCTTGAGCGACTCTTTCATTTCTGCGCTGTCAGGGTGATCCGCGTCTTCGAGCAGCATGCCGGAGAGGCCGATGATGGCGTTGAGAGGTGTACGCAGCTCGTGACTCATGTTGGCGAGAAATTCGCTCTTGTGGCGGCTCGCGATTTCGGCCTGCGACTGCGCCGCCTTGAGTCCGAGCAGGGCGCTCTTGAAGGTGATGAGGGCATGGGCCATTTCGCCGATTTCGTCGTGACGCCCCGCATGCGGAACCGGATCCGCATAGGCGCCGCCAGCAATGGCGGTCATCGCACCTGTCATGCGGTTAAGCGGCTGCAACACAAAGCGCAACAGCAGAATGGCGCCAAGCAGCGCGACAAGTACGGTGATGATGCTCACTTCAATATTGCGTTGCACCGCGTCGGCGAGCCGGCTTCGAAAATCACGCACGGCGGCACCTTCACCCACCTTCGCACGTTGCCCCAGCATCGCCGTGAAGGCGCGCAGGCGCTGGTCGTGCTCATTGAGCACCCGCACCGTGGCCTGGTCGCGCATGGCGAAGATCTCGACCACGCGGTTGAATGCCCGCAGGTACGCCAAAGCTGACTCCTTTGCCACCGGCGTATTGAGGGCGCTGGCGAGGACACGGCCGGCATCCACCACGCGCCTTGCGCCTTCGCTATTGCGATTGAGCCGATATTGAAGTTCAGCGTCGCGCAGTCGCATGAATTGCAAGCTCTGTCGGGCGCTGGCCGACTGCGACTCCAGACGTGCCGACTGCGCAGCGAGGTCTTCAAGACGTTGTTTGCGCTGGCGGCGCGCGCTGACAATGGTGTCGAAACTGGCAAGATAGGCAGTCACTTCGCTGCGCACGCCATCGCTCTCCATTGCGCTGGCGGTCAGCTCGGCGCGCTTGCCGTCGAGTGTGCTGACCAGCAGGCCGGCCAGTTGTGCGATGCGCGGCGGCGGCTCGATGGCATCGCCTGCAACGTATTCGCGGATCGACGATGTCAGCTCGGCGAGCCGCTCGCCGAGCTCGACCGCGAGGCGGCTGGTCTGCGACACCCGCTCGAGTTGCGAGAAGTCATGTTCGATCGCATCGAGCTGCTCATAGCGGCCGCGCGCCAACAGCACGATGATGGCCGCCAGCAGCACCAGCGCCCCATAGATCAGGTGACTGATACGTGGACGGTAAGAGGCGAGTTGCCGCAACATCCTTGCCTACCGGCGGTTTCCAAAAAAATGACTCCGTCGCCCGACGCGTGTTCTTCTCATGACGCAGGCAAGGCTCAGGCGCTGCGTGTGAGTGTTACTTTCAGACCGGCCCCGGCTTGCTTTGACCAATGTCGCACCGCCGCACTGAACACAGCGTGTACCGCATTGCCGGCTGGTGTATGTGCCAACTTGACAAGCACAAGCTGAGTCCCGGCAGGCATCGTCAGATCAGTCAGGCAATCGTGCAGGGCATCGAGGTTCATGCCGAAATGACGCGGCAGTTTGAGGGCCTTGGCCGCCACCTGCAACATCGCCTCTTTCGAGCGCGCGCCGGTGAAGTCAATGCGCAGCGCACGCACGGGCGAGGCCGCTTTGCGTGGCCCGGTGGAAGACGCAGCCATGATGATCATCCTTTGACTTTCTGAAAGCTCTGGTAGTGATCGCCCGTGTACCAGCAGGCGGCGGGGGCGTTTTTGTTCCAGTCGCGCGAGTCGGCGCCGCACACGATCCGGCGCGCCCCGCGATTTTTCGCACCCGGCGTCGGCACCGTGAACTCGCGGTAGTAGCCGCGCTTCTGCTTGGGCAAATTGCTTTCAAAATTACCGAAGGTGGTGCCGTCTTTCGGGTAGGGGTAGGGCCCACCCTTGAGGATCAGCGCATGGGTGGTACGGGCTTCTTTTGGCAAGTCAGCCAGGCCGACATCGGCGGCGTACGCTGTGTTTAACAGTACGGAAGCGGCAACACCGGCAGCCACCGCCAGCGCCGCCACGTGCGCGCGTGCGCGCGAATAGAAATTGGGTTTCATGCCTTTACACCTGAAGAATGCGCGTCACGCACCGGCCCGGCTTGCGTGCAAACCTGCGAGAGCGCGAGGATAGCCTATGTCTCCAGAAACTGCATGACCTCGTCGCGCCGCGCCAGCGTGTCTGCATAGCCGAGGTCGATCAGGGCGCGCGTGTAATCCTGCTCGAACAGCAGGTAGCTGGCGAGCGCCGACCCTTTGCGGTTCATCGCGCCGATGCCGCGCAGCAGGGCGCGCACCGGCCACGGCAGGCTCTTGACGTGTTTGGCGGCCAGCATGTCGAGGCGCTCCGAGGGCGCGATCACCAGCACGTTGACTGGCCGCAGCGATGCCTGGGCGCGCGCCTCGGGCGTGAGCAGCTCGATGGTGTGATTGACGCGCTGCACACGCTCAATATCGACATTGAGGCTGTCGAGAAAGATGGAGGACAACGCGTGGCCGGCAACCTGCGCCAGAGACGGATAGGAGTCGTTGCGCAGGCGCTCAGCCGGCTCGGTGATGCGCCCGGCGCCGATGACCAGGATTTTGGAGGCCCCCAGATGAATCGCCGGGCTGATCGGCGCAAGCTGGCGCATCGAACCATCACCAAAATACTCGCGGTTGAGTTTGACGGCGGGAAAGAGGAAGGGGATCGCGGACGAGGCAAGCAAATGCGCCTGCGTCAGCTTGCCGCGGCACGACACGCGCGCGTGACGGGTCCACGGCTCGATGGTTTCGACACCGTCGTAGAAGTTGACGCTTTGCCCCGAGCTGTAGCCCGAAGCAGTGATGCAGATTGCGCGCAATGCCCCTTGCGCCACCGCAGCGTCGATATTGTTCAAATCGAGCGTGCGCTCGAGCAACTGCGCGAGCGGCGCGTTGTCGAGCAAGGACTTGGGCGCCGTCCGCACGATCCAGCCGGCCATCAACGCGCCGAGCCAATGCGCGCCGGTCTTGCCAATGCCGATGGGGTCGGCACGGTAGACCTGGTGCGCGTGGAAGCCCTCCCAGATGTGGCGCAGATACTGCACCGCCTGGCCAAAGTCGCGCGAGTAGCAGGCGAGCGCAACTGCATTGATCGCCCCGGCCGACGTGCCGCAGATGATCGGGAACGGATTGCGCGTCTTGTCAGGCAGCAGTTCGGCGATGGCTTTCAACACGCCAACCTGATAGGCTGCGCGCGCGCCGCCACCGGTCAGCACCAATCCCGTATACCCGCTGCGTTCGGTCACGCATGCCCCCCGGTTGATTTGCCGCTCGCGATAGTCTGCGTCGCAGACACCACCTGGCACCATCGCCATCGGGCTTGGCGCCAATCGGCTTAGGCTAACATGCGCTCCGGCCATCCGGCAATTTCATCCAATATTGGTGCGGACGCTGCTTCGATGTTCAACCTGGCGCCGCTCCAGGATTCTCCGGCCCGCCATTTCTGCGCACCATCCGTAATCTCCCTTAGCCCTCGCGCTTTGACCCCTTCTCTCCTCGTCCATACCCCATGTCCACCGCCAAAGTGAGCTTCGACTGCGCCAAATGCCCTGGCTTTTGCTGCACCTATGACCGTATCGAAACCAAGCCGCGCGACATCGCACGACTGGCCAAGTACCATGGGGTGAGCATTGCCGAGGCCACCAGGCGCTTCACCAAGACCTACACCTGGGAAGGCAAGACCGAACGCATCCTGCGGCATCAAAAAGACACGGTCTACAAGTCGATTTGCATGTTCTTCGACAAGGTCGCGCGCCGCTGCACGATCTATCAGGGCCGTCCCTCAGTCTGCCGCGAGTACCCTGACGGCAAGAAGTGTGGCTATTACGACTTCATCAAGTTCGAGCGCAAGCACCAGGAAGACCCGGCGTTTGTGCCCAATGCAGGCCGGGGCTAGGTTCGCCATAGCGCTGCGCCTGGCGCCACGCAAGCGCCGCGTGACAAGGCCGTGAGCACGACTTGCGCGCCGTCCCGCACGCCGGCAGGATGGTCCGGACGATAGCCGCACCGACAGCGGATCAAAGTCACCGATAATCGCACTGATGAATCCGCAAGACTTGCACGCGCTCGCTTTCGGTTTTCTCGCCGGCGCGCTGATACTGATGACGGGCGTGGGCGCCGGTGTGATCGTCGTGCCCGGGCTGATCGCGTTGTTCGGTCTGCCGCCTTCACTGGCCATCGGTACCGCGAGCGTATTCTCGGTGCTGACCAAGATCATGGCTGGCCTGTCGCATGCACGCGAGGGCAACGTTTCCAAAGCCTTGCTCCTCTCATTCGGCAAAATCGCCTTGCCAGCGACAATTCTCACCGCCTTCGCGGTCAACGCACTGCTGGCCTGGCTGCCCGAGCAGCGCGACGGCATTCAACTCATCCTCAAGCTCACCGTGTTGATTGCAGCGGCGTGTGCGATGGCGCTGATGTTTCTCGACGGCCTCAATCGGGCCATGCGCGATTCGGGGCCGTATTTTCTGCCGCTGCTATCAGGCACACTGATCGGCGCCACCGGCGTTGGTGGCGGTGTGCTGATCGTGCCGGCGCTGATGGCATCGTCAGCCGAGACCGTCAAGCGCATCATCGGCACATCGGTTCTGCTTGGTCTCCTGCTGTCGATTGCCACCGGCGCCATCTACGGCGCATCGGGTGCGATTGCATGGCGTACCGCTTTGCTGATGACCGGCGGCGCATTGGCAGCGATGCCGATAGCGGGGCGGCTGTTCAAGCGGTCGAGCGAACGCCAGGTGCGGCTGCTGTCGGCCGCGCTGATTGCGCTGGCGATTGCCGGGATGCTGATCGATATCGTGGCCAAGCGCTGAGGCGCAGCGGCTGCGCTGTGGCGCGGGATGCGCTGCGGCGAATCAACCCGCGCGCAACGGCGTGCCTTCGCCTGCGTATTGCTCCCCATTTCCCCTCTGGCAACGCCGTAAAATACGCGGTTGCGGTGGTTCTTTCTCGATCGCTCTCTTCTCCTCATTTGAACGGTAATCATGGCCCAATACGTTTTCACCATGCGGCGCGTCGGCAAGATCGTGCCGCCCAAACGCGAGATCCTCAAAAACATTTCGCTGAACTTCCTGCCCGGTGCCAAGATCGGCGTGCTCGGCCTGAATGGCTCGGGCAAATCGACCCTGCTCAAAATCATGGCGGGCCTCGACAACGACATCATCGGCGACGCCGAGGGCATGCCGAACATGAAGATCGGCTACCTGCCGCAGGAGCCGGAACTCGACCCGACGCAGAACGTGCGCGATGCCGTCGAGCAAGGCATCGGCGGCGTGCTCGCGGCCAAGAAGCGCCTCGATGAGGTGTACGCAGCCTATGCCGAAGAGAACGCCGACTTCGACGCACTCGCTGCCGAGCAGGCCGAGCTCGAAGCCATCATCGCCACCGAAGGCACCGGTGGCAACACCGACCTGCAACTCGAGATCGCCGCCGACGCACTGCGCCTGCCGCCGTGGGACGCCAACATCGGCGTGCTCTCGGGCGGTGAAAAGCGCCGCGTCGCGCTGTGCCGTCTGTTGCTCTCCAAGCCCGACATGCTGCTGCTCGACGAGCCGACCAACCACCTCGACGCCGAAAGCGTCGACTGGCTTGAACAGTTTTTGCAGAAATTCCCCGGCACCGTGGTCGCGATCACCCACGACCGCTACTTCCTCGACAATGCCGCCGAGTGGATCCTCGAACTCGACCGCGGCCACGGCATTCCGTGGAAGGGTAACTACAGCTCGTGGCTGGAACAAAAGGACGCGCGCCTGCAGCAGGAAGAATCGACCGAATCTGCGCGCCAGAAAACCATCAAGCGCGAGCTCGAATGGGTGCGCCAAAACCCGAAAGCGCGCCAGGCCAAAAGCAAATCGCGTCTCGCGCGCTTTGAAGAATTGTCGAGCCACGAATACCAGAAGCGCAACGAGACCTCGGAGATTTTCATCCCGGTCGCCGAGCGCCTCGGCAATCAAGTGCTCGAATTCAAGGAAGTGAGCAAAGCTTTCGGCGACCGCCTGTTGATCGACAAGCTTTCATTTACCGTGCCCGCCGGCGCCATCGTCGGCATCATCGGCCCGAACGGCGCCGGCAAATCCACGCTGTTCAAAATCCTCGCCGGCAAAGAGAAGCCGGACTCGGGCGAAGTGATTCAGGGCCCGACGGTGCAAATGGCCTTCGTCGAACAAAACCGCGACGACCTCGACAACAAGAAGACGGTGTACGACGACGTGTCAAACGGTGCCGACATCCTCACCGTAGGCCAGTTCGAGATGCCCTCGCGCGCGTATCTGAGCCGCTTCAACTTCAAAGGTGCCGATCAAGGCAAGGTGGTCGGCACCCTCTCCGGCGGCGAACGCGGGCGCTTGCACCTCGCAAAGACGCTGCTCAAAGGCGGCAACGTGCTGCTGCTGGACGAGCCGTCCAACGACCTCGATGTGGAAAC
>JANLTL010000249.1:0-12815 GCA_031362905.1 Burkholderiales bacterium
CCTTGACGTCGTGCGCGAGTCCGAGCGGCAAGCCACCGGCAGCGTGCGACTTCTGCGCCTGAAACAATTTGCCCCAGACGGTGTAGCCGCCTTCACCATCGAGCATCTCGCCCGGCTTCAAATCACGCTTGGCGGTGGCGACCACGTCGGCGTTCCAGCCGATTGCCGCGCCGGTGGATTCGCCGCGCACGGCGACGCTCGCCACCGAGATGCCGACCTCAAGGCCAATCAAGTGCCAGCGCTTGTAGAGGCAGGCGTAGCGGCCCGATGGATCCGTGCGCACCATGTATTCCTTGAAGCAGTTGCGCACGTATTCGGTCTCGCCTTCAAACACCACAAAAACGCCAAAGCGGATGTCGTAAGGAATACATGGTGCGCACCGATCCGTCGGGCCGCTACGCCTGCCTCTACAAGCGCTGGCATTTGATCGGTCTGGAGGTTGGCATCTCGGTCGCCAGCGTCGCTGTACGCGGTGAGTCGACCGGCGCCGCGATCGGCTGGAATGCAGACGTGGTGGCGACCGCCAAGCGCGATTTGAAACCTGGCGAAATGCTTGATGGCGAGGGCGGTTACACGGTGTGGGGCAAGTTGTTTCAGGCGCAGAAGTCGCACGCTGCCGGTGGCTTGCCGCTCGGACTCGCGCACGACGTCAAGGTGATTCGACCGGTGAAAAAAGGCCAGAGTTTGACCTGGGCCGATGTCGCGATGGACGAAACCTTGCCCGCTTACAAAATCCGCCGTGAGATGGAAGCCGCGTTTGCGCCGCAACTGAAGAAGGCGGCATAGCGCGAAGGATGCTGGACTGCGGTCCGAACTTCCCACCGCACCTCTCAGTACCGTAGCGCCTGAGTGCCGAATGCAGCGGGCCGTATAAACTGCGGCCCGGTGTTCTCCATCTGCAAACTTCATTCGCATAGGCGCATCATGAAAAATCCTCCAAAGGCGCTGGTGTTCGACGTGTTCGGCACCTGTGTCGACTGGCGCGGTTCCATCATCACGGAGGGCCGCGCGCTCAACAAGGCACGCGGCTGGAGCATTGACTGGGAAGGTCTGGTCGATGCCTGGCGCGACGCCTACCAGCCCAACATGCACAAGGTGCGCCGCGGCGAGCTGCCCTGGACGATGCTTGATCAGTTGCATCTGATGGCTCTGAAGGCGCTGTTACCCGCGTATCTCAATGGCACACCGCGCAAAGCCATGCTGGCTGCTGATCTTGGGCACATCAACAGCATGTGGCATCGCCTGCATGGCTGGCCCGACTCGGCGCGCGGTTTGAAGCGGCTCAAGGCCCGCCACATTATCGGCAGCATGTCGAATGGCAACGTCGCACTGCTCACCAACATGGCCAAGTTCGCCGGGCTGCCGTGGGATTTGGTGTTCTCCGCCGAGTGGGTGCACCACTACAAGCCGGATCGCGAGTGCTATCTCTCGGCGCCCAGGATGTTGTGTCTGAAGCCCTCCCAAGTGATGCTGGTCGCGGCGCACAAAAATGATCTCGATAGCGCAAAAAAAGCGGGCTTGATGACCTGCTTCGTGCCGCGTCCCCTGGAGTATGGCCCGGCGTTTTTCAAGTCCGGCCAATACGATGCGGCTTGTGAAAAGCGCTTCGATTGCAACGCGCACGACTTCAACGATTTGGCGGCGCAGTTGGGGTGTTGAAGACGCATTTTGTGCGGGCATGGCCAGGGTGCTGCGCGCTTCATCCTTGGCGTGATTCTGCCGTTGCCCGGCTGCGGGCCCGGAGCCCTTACGGAGCGCCCGCGTGATTGTCGTCAAACTCATTGCCGTGCCGCTGGTGATCTGGCTCGCCAGCTGGGCGGGCCGCCGCTGGGGGCATCGTATCTCGGGCCTGATCAGTGGCTTTCCGCTGATTGCCGGGCCGATTGTGCTGTTTCTGTCCATCGATGCGCCGCGCGCCTTCATTGCCGAGCTGTCGTGGGTCACCATGAGTGTGGCGCCGGCCATGGGTGTGCATTGCCTGATCTACGCCTGGCTCGCGCGGGTCCCGTTGCCAAAGTCCATTCCGAAGACCGTTCACGCGGTCGCATGTCTACTGTGTGCCTGGACCGGTTGTGTGACTGCCGAGATGTTGATGAGCGCCACACCGATCAAGGGGGTCGGTGGGGCGGCGCTGGCATTGGCCGAAGTGGCGGTGTTCACCGCATTGATGCCGCGCACCCAAGGCAATGCGGTGGTACCGCATATTCCGCCGTTTGAAATGGTGGTGCGGATTGGCGCTGCGCTGGTGCTGGCGGCGGCGGTCATGCTCGGGGCCGAGACCTTCGGCCCGCGCGTGAGCGGCATTCTGCTCGCGTTTCCGATCACGGCCTCGGTGCTGCCGGTGTTCACACTGGTGCTCTACGGGGCCGATGCCACTGCGCGGCTGTTGTCAGGGTTCCTAACCGGGCTGGTCGGCTTCGTCGCGTACTTTTTCACGTTTTCGTCGCTCGTCCAAGTACAGGGTCCGGCCATGGCGTTTTTTGCGGGCGCGGCGGCCAGCCTGCTCGCGGTAAGCTTGACACTTACTTGGCGGACGATGCGCCAAAAATTTGCGCGATGAGCATGCGGCGATGAATGATCTAGCGGCAATACTGCAAAAAGCAGGGTTGGTGGGAGCCGGGGAGAGCGTCAGCATCGAGCCACTCGCCGGCGGTGTGTCGTCGGACATTGCCTTGGTCAGCACCGCGACACGGCGCTTTTGCGTCAAGCGTGCGTTGGAAAAGCTGAAGGTCGCCGCCGATTGGCGCGCACCGGTGGAACGCAATCGCAGCGAGGTCGAGTGGCTCCAGCTGGCGCACGCGATCGCGCCCGGCAGTGTGCCGCAGGTGCTGGCCGATCATGCGGCTGACGGCTGGTTCGCCATGGAATATCTGGAGCCGACCGCACATCCGGTGTGGAAGGCGCAATTGCGCGATGGCGTGATTGATCCGGCATTTGCCGAACTGGTGGGCAGTGGCATTGGGCGCATGCATGCAGCAACGGCGGGGGACGCGGCCATTGCGCAGCGCTTTGCGACCGATCACATTTTTTATCCCATTCGCCTCGAAGCCTATCTGGTCGCGGCGGGTCAGAAGCATCCCGATGTTGCAGGTGCCTTGCAAGCCCTGGTTGAAACGACGCAGGCGAACAAGCTTGCGCTAGTACATGGCGATATCAGTCCAAAAAACATATTGTGCGCCACACGAGATGGCGTGAGCGTCCCCATTTTTCTTGACGCAGAGTGTGCGTGGTATGGCGACCCGGCGTTCGACTTCGCCTTCGCACTCAACCACCTGCTGCTCAAGTGCCTGTGGCGGCCTGCGCACGCCGCCCAGTATCTCGACTGCTTTGATGCGCTTTACGATGACTACATGAATCAAGTCACGTGGGAAACCACCTATGCCATCGATGGCCGCACCGCCAGGTTGCTGATCGGTCTGCTGCTCGCGCGCGTCGATGGTAAATCGCCGGTCGAATACATCACTGATGAGGCACAGAAGAACCTGGTGCGTGCGTTCGCAGTGCCGCGCCTCAAACAGCCACCGCATTTTCTGGCCGAGGTGCGCGACGCGTGGGCAGAGTTGATGGGGGTCGCATGAAACCAGGGCGAGGTTTTGGATGAAAGCAAGACAGATGGGCGACACTACAATTAAGAGCGTTCACGCTCGCCGCGTGTGGGATTCGCGCGGCAGGCCGACCGTCGAAGCCGAAGTCACATTGGCCGATGGCAGCATGGGACGCGGCATCGCGCCCGCGGGCGCATCACGCGGCACACGGGAAGCGATTGATTTGCGCGATGGCGGCGCGAAGCTCGGCGGCCTCGATGTGCAACGTGCGGTGGCCAACGTCAATGGCGAAATCGCGCAAGCGCTTGCCGGACGCGACGCCAACGATCAGGTCGCAATCGACCAACTGCTGATCGCTCTCGACGGCACGCTGAACAAGGCACGTCTTGGCGGCAATGCCACCATCGCTGCGAGTCTTGCGGTGCTTCATTCTTCAGCGGCATCGGCCCAAGATCCGCTCTGGAAGCGGGTTTCAGAGGGGCGCCCGGTGTCGATGCCACTGCCCGAGATCCAGATATTTGGCGGCGGGGCGCATGCCGGAAGGCGCGTGGACATTCAGGACTTCATGGTGATGGCGCTTGGCGCCAACAGCTTTGCCGAGGCGCTGGAGATGACGGCCGAGGTCTACCTCGCCGCTGGCGCGCTGATGAAGGCCGCTGGCAAGCTCGCCGGTGTGGCCGATGAAGGCGGCTGGTGGCCACTGTTTGATGCCAACGACGAAGCACTGGTGATGCTCACGCGCGCCATCGACCACGCCGGGTTCAAACATCACGAGATGGCGATTTCGCTCGACATCGCTGCGTCTGAATTTGGCGGCATCGCGGCGGGCGCAGGGGTTACCGGCGGAGTGACCAGCGTGTTGACCAGCGGGGTGGGCAATGGCGGCGGTAGTGGCACGGGCCGCTACACCCTCGGCCTCGAAAAACGTGTGCTCGACACCGCCGACATGATCGATCTACTCGGCACCTGGCTCGACGCCTATCCGATAGTCTCGATCGAAGACCCGCTGGCAGAAGACGATGAAGCGGGCCTGATCGAGTTCACGCGGCGCTATGGCCATCGCTGTCAGATCATCGGCGACGACTATCTGGTGACCAGCGCATCGCGCGTTGACCACGCGGCCACCATCAAGGCGGTCAACAGCGCGCTGATCAAACTCAACCAGGCGGGTACCGTAACCGAGACCAAGGCGGCCCTCGACACGGCCAAGCGCAATGGCATGAGTACACTGGTCTCGGCACGTTCAGGCGAGACCGAAGACGTGTCGATCACGCATCTGGCAATTGGCTGGAACGCGGGGCAACTCAAGGTCGGCTCGTTCGCGCGCTCCGAGCGCATGGCGAAATGGAATGAGGCGATCCGCATTGAGGAGTTGACGGGAGCGCGCTTTGTGGGCAGACGAGCATTGCAGCATCTGCGTTGACGCCGCCAGCGTCACGCGCTTGACCGCGGTAGCTCGGTAGCCGATGTTCGCTACGGACAATTTGCTGCGGCGCAACTTGCCGGGTTGATCCATCGCGGCGACAATCACGCCCGTCTCATCTGTATAACAACAACTGGCGACAACCGCGCCATGCGGCTGTAGCGTCATTTTGAAAGGAACTCCATGGCTTCCGTCACCATCGCCCAGGTGCAAAAGTACTTTGGGTCGACTCATATCATCAAGGGTGTCTCGGTCGATATTGCCGACGGCGAGTTTTGTGTCCTGGTAGGTCCATCCGGTTGCGGCAAGTCCACCCTGCTGCGGATGATCGCGGGGCTGGAGGAAATCTCCGGCGGCGAGATCAGCATTGGCAGCAAGGTCGTGAACGACATGCCGCCCAAGGAACGTGATATCGCGATGGTGTTTCAGAATTACGCCTTGTACCCGCACATGACGGTGCGCGCCAACATGGCGTTTTCGCTGATGCTTGCGAAAAAGGACAAAGCCACCATCGAAGCCGGGGTCGGCAAGGCCGCAGACATTCTCGGGTTGCGACCCCTGCTGGACCGCTACCCGCGCCAGTTATCCGGCGGGCAGCGTCAGAGGGTGGCGATGGGGCGTGCGATTGTGCGCGACCCGCAAGTGTTTCTGTTCGACGAGCCGCTGTCAAATCTGGACGCCAAGTTGCGCGTGGCGATGCGCACCGAAATCAAGGAGCTGCACCAGCGCCTCAAGACGACTTCCATTTACGTGACCCATGACCAGATCGAAGCCATGACCATGGCCGACAAGATTGTGGTCATGCGTGATGGCATCGTCGAGCAGACCGGCACGCCGCTTGATCTCTATGATCATCCGGCCAACCAGTTTGTTGCCGGTTTTATTGGTTCACCTTCGATGAATTTTTTGCCAGGCACGGTCAAAGGCAATCAAGTGGAGCTCGAGGGCGGCGCCATGCTGCCCATGCCCGTTACCGCCAAGGCCGCTGACGGGCAGAGAGTGGTGTACGGTACGCGACCCGAGCACATTGACATGGCCGTTGGCAATGACGGTATTGCCACAGAAGTTATAGTGGTCGAGCCGACCGGGGCCGATACACAGGTCTTTACCAAGATTGCAGGCGTGGAGGTCACCAGCGTGTTTCGTGAGCGTCACGATTTCAAGCCCGGAGCGATGATTCGCCTCAAGGTCGATGCGGCACGGGCTCACTTGTTTGACGCGGCCAGCGGAGCTTCTTTGCGCGCCTGAGCCCCGGGTTCGCGAGGAATGCGGGCGCCGCGCAGAATCATTCGTTCGATGCAGACCGGCCACGTCGAATTGGCCTTACCAATTTCATGCAGTTCAGGCAACATGCCAGTCGTACTACCCGGAATCCATCACCGGCACACACTAAATAAACTCAATATTACGGAGACATAAAAATGGTGCATTTCACCCGCCGCAAGTTCCTAAAATCGTCCGGCACCAGCGCAGCACTGGGCACGGTCGCCGCGCTCGAAGGCGCCAATCTGATGCAGTTTGCCAGTGCGTGGGCGCAAGCCTCGCCGTTCAAGCCGGAAAAGGGCGCAAAGATCCAATTGTTGCGCTGGAAGCGCTTCGTCCAGTCGGAAGAGGATAGCTTCATGAAACTGGTGGCGGCTTTCACCAAGGCCACCGGCGTCGAAGTCAAGGTGCTGAACGAGTCGCTTGATGATGTGCAGCCCAAGGCCTCGGTGGCAGCCAATACCGGCCAGGGCCCCGATATGTTCTGGGGCCTGTATTCGTTGCCGCATCTGTTCCCGTCCAAGGTCTCGGACGTTTCCGATGTCGCCAATTACCTGGGCAAGAAGTACGGTGGCTGGGTGCCCACTGCCGAGACCTACGGCAAATCGGCTGGCAAATGGATCGCGATACCGGTTGCCTACAACGGCAACCTGATCAACTACCGCCAGAGCATGATCGAGAAGGCCGGATTCAAGGAAATTCCGAAAGACAATGCCGGCTTCCTCGAATTGATGAAAGCACTCAAATCGAAGTCGGTGGCCGGTGGATTTGCCCTGGGTCGCGCCTCCGGTGACGGCAATGCCTGGGTGCATTGGGCCTTGTGGTCGCATGGCGCCAATCTGGTTGATGCCAAGGACAAGGTCGTCATCAATTCTCCCGAGACCGTCAAGGCGCTCGAATACACGCTCGAGTTGTCCAAGACCTTTGTTTCCGGCACGGCGTCGTGGAATGATTCCTTCAACAACAAAGCATTTTTGGAGAGCCAGGTCTCGCTGACCAACAACGGTGTGTCGATCTACGCCGCCGCCAAGGCCGGCGCTGCCAAGGGTGATGCCAAGGCCAAAGAGGTGATGGACGACATGAACCACGCGCTGTGGCCAGTTGGCCCGGCCGGCAAGCCGACCGAGTTCCACATCGCCTACCCGATGATGATCATGAAGTACTCCAAGGCGCAACAGGCCTGCAAGGCTTTCATCGCCTTCACTCTCGAAGCGGAGAACTACAACAAGTGGCTGGAAGATTCGGTGGCGTATCTCACGCATCCGCTCAATGCTTACGATGCCAATCCGGTGTGGACCACTGACAAAAAACTGTCGGTGGCGCGCGATGTGGCCAAGCGCACCCTGACTGCAGGCGGTTTGGGGTCAGTGGGCGAAAAGGCCGCCTCAGCCCTGGCCGACTTCGTGGTACTCGATATGGTCGCTTCGGTCTGTACCGAACGCGCCACCATCAAGGAGGCGATTGCGATTGCCGAGCGGCAGGCACGGCGTATCTACCGCTAAGCCGCAGCGTGTGAACCGCGACCCCTTCGCCGGCGCTGGCCGGCGGAGGGATTTTTGAATTCTGAGCCATAGACAAGATCTGGGCGCGGCCCCAGGAGATGCATGCCCAAAAATTTGTGGACCAACCGGAACTGGCTGGGGTTTTTGTTCATGTTGCCAGCCGCAGCGTTTCTGATCTTGTTTCTGGTCTATCCGCTCGGGTTGGGGATCTGGCTGTCGTTCACCGATGCGCGCATCGGCGACCCGGGAAAATTCGTCGGCATCGAGAACTACGAATGGATCATTGGAGATTCCAAGTTCCAGACGGCGGTGTTTTTCACGATTTTTTATACCCTGATCGCAAGCATGATCAAGTTTGCGATAGGTCTGTACCTGGCCGTGCTGCTGAACCAGCATCTGCCGTTCAAGGCGATGATCCGTGCCCTGGTGCTGATTCCCTTCATCGTGCCGACGGTGCTGTCGGCGATAGCGTTCTGGTGGATTTTCGATCCGCAGTTTTCGATCGTGTCGTGGACCTTGCGGCAATGGGGTTGGATCGACGGCAATATCAACTTTCTGGGCGATGCCTGGAACGCGCGCTTTTCGGTGATTTTTGCCAATGTCTGGCGCGGCGTGCCTTTCATCGCCATCACCCTTTTGGCCGGCCTGCAGACGGTGTCACCATCACTGTATGAAGCCGCCACGCTGGACGGCGCCAACCAATGGCAGATGTTCTGGCGCATCACCTACCCGCTGCTGACCCCGATCATCGCCGTGGTGATGACCTTCTCGGTGCTGTTCACCTTCACGGATTTTCAGTTGATCAAGGTGCTGACCAATGGTGGTCCGGCCGGGGCCACCGAACTGATGGCAACCATGTCTTACAACACGGCGATATTGGGCTCGCGCATTGGCGAAGGCTCTGCCGTATCAACTGCCATGGTGCCGTTCCTGCTCGCGGCGATCATGGTGTCGTGGTTCGGTTTGCAGCGCCGTAAATGGCAGCAGGGAGAAAACAATGATTGACGAACCTGCCAAGCCTTCGAATGCCGCAGGGCGACCCGCCGGCGTTAGTGCGGATGCAGGCCAGAGCGAGGGCATGAGCTATCTCTCGACTCTGCCGCAGCGCCTGGTACAGTTGTACCTGCCGTTGTCGATCATCGTAGTTGTGTTGCTGTTTCCGTTTTACTGGATGGTGATCACGGCCGTCAAACCCAAAGAGCATCTGCTCGACCTCGACACGCACAATCCTTACTGGACCTGGAGCCCGACGTTTGAGCACATCCACGACCTGCTGTTCAAGACCGACTACCCGCTGTGGTTGTGGAACACGATGTTCATCGCGGTGTCGGCCACCATCTTGTCCATCATTGCCAGCGTATTCGCGGCCTACGCGATCACGCGCATTCGCTATCGCGGTGCGCAGTGGGTCGGCGGCGGTATCTTCATGGCGTATCTGGTCCCGCCGTCGATCCTGTTCATCCCGCTCTCGACGGTGGTGTTTCAGTATGGTCTGTTCGACACGCCGTTCGCACTGATCCTGACTTACCCGACCATCCTGATCCCGTTTTCGACCTGGCTCCTGATGGGCTATTTCAAGACGATTCCGTACGAGTTGGAGGAGTGTGCCCTGATCGACGGCGCCAATCGCTGGCAGATTCTGGTGCGCGTGATTCTGCCGCTGGCCATTCCGGGTCTCATCTCTGCCGGGATTTTTTGCTTGACGCTCTGCTGGAATGAATTCATCTACGCGCTCACCTTCATTAACTCCACCGAGAAGAAAACCGTGCCGGTGGCGATCCTCTCGGCGTTTACCGATGGCGACCAGTACCGCTGGGGTTCGCTCATGGCTGGCGCCCTGGTCGGGGCCTTGCCGCTGGTGGTGCTGTATGCGTTTTTTGTCGAACACTATGTGTCGGCAATGACCGGCGCAGTCAAGGAATAGGGAGAAGAAATTGGACGTTCGTGCAGCAGTGTCGTATGCGGCTGGTCAGCCGCTGGTGGTGGAAACGGTGCAACTGGAAGGTCCGAAGGCCGGTGAAGTGCTGGTCGAAATCAAGGCTACCGGTATCTGCCACACCGACGAGTTCACCCGCTCGGGCGCCGACCCCGAGGGACTGTTCCCGGCGATCTTTGGCCATGAGGGCGCGGGGGTGGTGGTCGATGTGGGGCCGGGCGTCACGTCGCTCAAAAAGGGTGATCACGTGATTCCGCTTTACACGCCGGAGTGCCGTGCGTGCAAATCCTGCCTGTCACGCAAGACCAACCTGTGCACCGCGATTCGCGGCACCCAGGGCAAGGGCGTGATGCCCGACGGCACCTCGCGTTTCTCCATCGGCGGCAAGAAGATTCACCACTACATGGGGTGCTCGACCTTCGCCAACTACACGGTGTTGCCCGAAATCGCGCTGGCCAAGATTCGTGAAGATGCACCGTTCGACAAAGTTTGCTACATCGGTTGCGGTGTCACCACCGGCATCGGCGCGGTAATCAACACCGCGAAAGTGGAGCCGGGCGCCAACGTGGTCGTGTTCGGTCTGGGCGGCATTGGCCTGAACGTCGTGCAGGGTGCAAGGCTGGCCGGGGCCAACATGATTGTCGGGGTGGACCTGAATCCGGCACGCAAGCCCCTGGCGGAAAAGTTCGGCATGACGCACTTCGTCAACCCCAAGGAAGTCGGCGGTGATCTGGTCGCGCATCTGGTGGAACTTACCGGTGGTGGCGCCGACTACAGCTTCGAGTGCATCGGCAATGTCGAGGTGATGCGCCAGGCGCTCGAATGCTGCCATCGCGGCTGGGGCGTGTCGGTGATCATCGGTGTGGCCGGCGCCGGGCAGGAGATCAAGACGCGGCCGTTTCAGCTTGTCACCGGGCGCACTTGGAAGGGCACCGCCTTCGGCGGCGCGCGCGGTCGTACCGACGTGCCGAAGATTGTCGATTGGTACATGGATGGCAAGATCAACATCGACGACCTGATCACCCACACCATGCCCCTGGAAGAGATCAACAAGGGCTTTGACCTGATGCACTCGGGCGAATCGATCCGCAGCGTCGTAGTGTTTTGATGCGCATCTGCGCCATCGATACGATTCATGTTGGGGCCTATCCCAACATTACCTTCGTCGAGGTGCACACTGACGAGGGAATCGTCGGACTGGGCGAAACATTCCGCGGCCCGCAGGCAGTGGCGGCGCACATCCACGAAAGTGTCGCGCCGTATTTGCTTGGCAAGGATCCCTGTGCGATCGAGGCGCACAGCCATCACATGCTCAACGGCTATCTCGGGTTTGCCAGCAGCGGCGCCGAAACGCGCGCAGCCAGCGCGGTCGATATTGCCCTGTGGGATATCTGGGGCAAGGCCAGCAATCAGTCGGTGACGCAATTGCTCGGCGGCGCCGTGCGCGACAAAATCCGGGTCTACAACACCTGTGCCGGCTACACCTACAACGCCCGCGGCGGTCGGCGCCTGATCGACGCAGGCGCCAGGGAAGAAGCGGCGGAAGGACCCTACGAAGACCAGATTGCATTCATGAAGCGACCCGCCGAACTGGCCCACTCGCTGCTGGAGATGGGCATCTCGGCGATGAAAATCTGGCCGTTCGATCCCCTCGCCGAGATCAACCGCGGCACATCCATTGCGCGCGCCGATCTGGCCAAAGGGGTGGCGCCGTTCAAGGCGATTCGCGACGCCGTTGGCGACCGTATGGACCTCATGTGCGAACTGCATTCGATCTGGAGTCTGCCAGCGGCACTCGAGATTGCGGCAGCCCTGCGCGACATCGGCATTTTCTGGATGGAGGATCCGATCAAGATGGTCAACGCCTCGGCGCTGGCCGACTACCGGCGCCAGTCGGGCATGCGCGTCTGCGCCAGCGAGACCCTGGCCACGCGCTACGGGTTTCGCGAGCTCCTCGAAAAAGACGCGGTCGATTACGTGATGATTGACCTCTCGTGGTGCGGCGGCCTGACCGAGTCCAAAAAGATCGCTGCGCAGGCTGAAACCTACCAGCGCCCGATGGCGCCGCACGACTGCACCGGCCCGGTGGTGCTGATCGCTTCTCTGGCGCTGGCACTCAATGCGCCTAACGCGATCTTTCAGGAAGTAGTGCGTGCCTATTACACCGGCTGGTATCGTGAGTTGGTGACTGAATTGCCTCACATCGAGAATGGTTTCGCGCACCTCATGACCAAACCGGGCCTCGGCACCGAGCTGCAACCCGGCATCCGCAAACGGGCTGATGTCAGCATACGTCGCTCTGAACTGAAATAGGAGAACTGCCATGCGCCTCGTCACTTTCCTCGCAGCCTTGCTGGTAGCGACCGGCTTGCAGGCCCAGGGCTTCCCTGATCGGCCGATCAAGATCATCGTGCCGTTCACACCGGCCGGATCGTCGGACATCGTTGCGCGGGTCATGGCCGATGGTGCCACCGAGGTGCTGGGGCAATCGGTGGTGATCGAAAATGTGCCGGGTGCCGGCGGCAACGTTGGCACTGCGCGCGCATCCAAGGCGGCTCCTGACGGCTACACCCTGGTTCAGTGCACCATCGGTACCTGTTCGATCAATGGCAGCCTGTATGCCAACGTCGGGTTTGACGTGCAAAAAGATTTCACGCCGGTATTCCTGACCGGCGGGGTGATGAACGTGTTCACCGTCAACAACAATTTTCCCGCGAAGACCATGCAGGAGATGGTGGCCTGGGCCAAAGCTAATCCGGGTCGCCTGACCTACGGCTCTTCCGGCATCGGCGCCTCGAACCACCTCGCGCCAGAATGGCTTGCCTACCTTACCGATATCAAGATGATTCATGTGCCGTACAAGGGCTCCGGCCCGGCGATCATCGACATCGTCGGCGGCCAGATCATGATGTTCAACGACAACGAACCATCGATCCTGCCACAGATCAAAAGCGGCAAGGTGCGTGCGCTGGCGGTGACCGGGCCGCAGCGTTCCACCTCGCTGCCGGAGGTGCCGACCATGGAAGAAGCCGGCTACAAGGGCTTCGTGGTCGAGCCATGGTTCGGCTTCATGGCGCCGAAGGGTACGCCGGCTGCCGCGGTTGAAAAACTCAATGCTGCGTTCAACGCCGCCCTGGCCAATCCGC
>JANLTL010000282.1:0-2632 GCA_031362905.1 Burkholderiales bacterium
CAATTTCTACGTTCTTCGGCCCCTGCGGCGTCCACACAAAACACACGCGGAACTGATCGTTGACGCGAATGCTGTGCTGGCCTTTACGCTTGCCAGACAGGGCTTCGAGCCGGTTTCCGGGGGGTGACGCCAGATCAGCCAACTCGTCTGCCGCGTCCAGTTGATCCAGCTTGCGCCGCGCCACCGCCTCGATGTTGGTCCAGCGCGCCACCCGGCGGCGCTGGTGCAGGGCTGCGGTATCGCCGCACTTGAAGGACTGAATCATATACGCAGTTTATATCGCGTATCGATATGGCGCAAGACTGATGCGCCTGCTAACGGCGTCTGCTTGACTTCGAGCTGCACCGCTTCATTCAATCACCCGCTCCGCCTGCAACAGCACCACCGGTGGCACCTTGATGCCCAGCGCTTTCGCGGTCTTCAGGTTGACCGCCAGCTCAAACCGGGATGGCTGTTCGACCGGCAGGTCGGCCGGGTTGGCCCCTTTCAAAATCTTGTCGACGTAATACGCCGTGCGCCGCCACAAGTAGGAGAGCGGGCTGCCGTAGGCCATCAGGCAGCCCGCGTTGACATACATCGTGTCCGCCGTCATCGACGGCAGGCGATGCTGCACACACAACTCGGCAATCAGTTTTCTGCGGGTCTGGTACAAGGGGTTGAGCAGCACCATCACCGCGCCGGCCTGTTGCTTGCGCATGGCGGCGAAGGCCGGCGCGATTTCCTCCGGCGTGCGCGCTTCCACCGGCACGATCTTCACGCCGAGCGTGGCGCTCGCCGCTTCGATGCTCTCCAGGCCCTTGCGCGTGGCCACGGTGGGGTTGATCAGGGCAGCCACGCGTGTCACTTTCGGCTTGGCCTCGGCCAGCATCGCGAGCAGCAGTTGCAGGCGCTTGGGGCCGAGTTCGAGCGATACGCTTGAGAGCCCGGTGGTGTTGCCGCCGGGCCGTGCGAGACTTTTGACCAGGCCGATTTGCTCCGGGTTCGAAGAGCTTGCCATCACGATCGGGATCGTGCTTGTGAGCTTTTGCAGCACGACGGGCGCATCATTGCCACCCGCCACAAAGACGTCCGGTTTCCATTGCATCAATTCCGCAGCCAAAGCCGGCAGGCGCGCGGCGTCACCATCGGCGAAGCGCCATTCGATCAGCAGGTTCTTGCCCTCGATGTAACCGAGGTCGCGCATGCCGAGCGGAAACGCCCCGGTGAATTCCGGATCGAGGCTCGCTTCGCGATTGGTCAACACCAGTATCGCGACGCGCCAGATTTTTCCGGCCGGGGCGGGCGCTTGCGCGAACGAGGAGAAGGGCGAAGTGAGTACGCTTGCGCCTGCCGTCGCGATGAGGTTGCGGCGGATATTCATATGAATCTCCCTTTGCAATACGCTGAAGAGTGGCTTGTACCAAGGGCGCTTGTACCAACGACCTCAGGCAGATGCTTGATCCGTGTCGTGGTATCCCCGGCATGCGCGTTCATTCGATCACCTTCTCTGCACTGATCAGCAACGACTGCGGAATCTTCAGCCCCAGCGTTTTCGCGGTCTTGCCGTTGATCACCAATTCAATCCGGGTCGGCTGCTCCACCGGCAGATCAGCCGGCTTCGCGCCTTTGAGAATCTTGCTCACATGGGTGGCGAGGCGGCGGAAGTTGTCGACCGAATCGACACCATAGGTCATCAGGATGCCGGCCTCGGCCAGGGTGGCGTAAGCGCCCAGGGAAGGCAGGCGGTGCGTTGCGGCGAGCGCGGCGATCTGACGCCGTTGCTGCAGAAAAAAACCATCGCCCGCGACGATCACTGCACCGGCTTTTTCTTTCACCATGCGCGCAAAGGCCGCATCGATTTCCGCCGCACTTGTAGCCAAACACTCCACAATGCTGATGCCCAGCCTGGGCGCTATTGTCTGCACGTTCTTCAGGATCGTGGCATTGCCCGGGTTGCCCGGGTTGATCATCATCGCCACGCGCTTGAGTTTTGGCACCATATCGCGCAACAGCTCCAGGTATTTGGAGCTGACGTCGCCAATCAGATTGGATTGCCCGGTGATGTTGCCACCCGGCCGCGCCAGGCTATTGACCAGCCCGGCGCCGACCGGGTCGGCCACAAAAATCATCACGATCGGAATGCTCGACGTGGCTCTGCGCGCGGCGGTGGTGCCGGGCGTGCCGTTGGCGACGATCACATCCGCGCGCGCCGCCACCAGCTCGGCCGCCAGCACCGGCAGGCGTTCGTACTTGCCGTCGGCCCAACGTGCGTCGAACACCAGGTTGCGGCCTTCTTCATAGCCCAGCGCGCGCAGCCCGCCGCGCAGTGCTGCCACCTCGGCGGCGAAGGCGTCTGGCGTGCTGGTGCCGAGGTAGCCGACGCGCCAGATCTTTCCCGGCTGTTGCGCGAGGGCAGAGAGCGGCGCGGAGAGCGCGCCGGCGCCCAGCGCGATGATGATCGTACGGCGATGGTTCATGCGAATCTCTCTCTAATAGTCAATCAAGAATGGCTTGCACCAAGTGTATGGATCCGATCATCTGGCAGCATCCAAATTTTCATTAACTGTACAGAAAAACAGTTGTATAATTTACGCATTTCATCTGCAACGCAAAAGCGGGGCCAAACATGAATCGAAGCCAGCCACTTGCCGCC
>JANLTL010000284.1:0-6479 GCA_031362905.1 Burkholderiales bacterium
TTGTCGTTGAACGAGTAGTCGCGCTCAATGAGCAGGTTTCCCGGGGCTGCAATATCGTCGCCGCCCTGATTGATGATGCGGTAGATGAAGCCGTACTTGAGGCGGAACTCGCGCACCGCGCCATTGCTGCCGAGCGACAAAATCAACTTGGAGCGCACTTCGCCATTGGTCTGCAAAATGGCCTGCGCCTGCTCGCGCCGCTCGACGATGCGCGTATTGGTGCCGGCGCGAAGATTGCGGCGCAACTCCGCGCCCAATGCGTTGCTGTCCGGCAGGTCGATGTAAAGCGACTCATACGGCAAATTGGCGCTGCCACGCAGCGCAAAACCGCACCCACCAAGGATAATCGCCAGGCATGAGGCTAGGAGCAGCTTGGTCCAATGGTTTGCGGGCAGCAGCATGATGGAATCTCAATCGGGGGAACGGCAACAAAGGGGTCTGACCCCATTATTTCTTTATTGCCTTCGCTGGTGGTATTGCCAGAAATAAATCAAATCTGATGTCACCTATTTTTACACGACAAGGTTGACCAGGCGACCGGGGACGACGATGACCTTCTTTGGCGTGGCGCCGGCGAGATGGCGCTGCGCGGCGTCCGAGGCGAGCGCGGCTTGTTCGACGGCCTCCCTGGTTGCCGTAGCCGCGATGCTGATGCTGCCGCGCAGCTTGCCGTTCACTTGCAGCATGATCTCGATAGTGTCCGCTTGCAGCGCCTTGGCGTCTTCAACCGGCCATTGTGCATCGAGCAAATCACCGTGGTAACCCAGTTCGTTCCACAGCACATGGGTGATGTGCGGCGCAAACGGATTGAGGAGGCGCAGCAGCATCGACAAGCCCTCGCGCACCGCTTCGCGTGCATCAGCACTGGCGCTCGCCTGCACACCTTCGAGGGTGTTGAGCACCTTGATTGCGAACGACACCACGGTGTTGTATTGAATCTTGGCGATGTCGCGATTGGCATCGCGGATGAAACCATGCAGTTCGCGGCGCGCCTTGGCCAGCTGGTCGTCGAGTTTTGCTGCGTTGAGCGGCGATATGCCCGCTGCCAGCGCGCCATGTTGCGCATGCGCATAGACCCAGACACGGCGCAAAAAGCGGCTCGCGCCCTTGACGCCGTCTTCACTCCACTCCAGCATTTGCTCGGGCGGTGCGGTGTTCATCATGAACACGCGCGCGGTGTCGGCACCGTAGGCGTTGATGATGGCCTGCGGGTCGACGCCATTGTTTTTTGATTTCGACATCTTTTCCGTGCCGCCAATCACTACCGGCTGGCCATCGAGTTTTGACTTGGCTGAAATCGCCCGCCCCTTGTCGTCAAACACGAGGTCGACGTCGGCCGGGTTGATCCAGACAGTCTTGCCGTCGGCGCCTTCGCCATAGAACGTCTCGCATACCACCATGCCTTGGCACAGCAGGTTGGTGAAGGGCTCGTCGAACTTGACCAGGCCCAGATCGCGCATCACCTTGGTCCAGAAGCGTGCGTAGAGCAGATGCAGCACGGCGTGCTCGATGCCGCCGATGTATTGGTCCATCGGCATCCAGTAGTCGTTGCGTGCGTCGACCATCGCCTCCGTGCTGCCTGGCGAGCAGTAGCGCATGTAATACCAGGCCGAATCGACGAAGGTATCCATCGTGTCGGTCTCGCGTTTGGCGTCCTTGCCGCACTTGGGGCACTTCACGTTCAAGAAACGCGCATCCTTGTTGAGCGGGTTGCCGCTGCCGTCCGGTACCAGGTCTTCCGGCAGCACGACGGGCAGGTCTTTCTCGGGCACCGGCACGGCGCCACAACCCGGGGCTCCGCCTTCGGCTCCGGAGCAGTGGATGATCGGAATCGGCGTGCCCCAGTAACGCTGGCGGCTGATGCCCCAGTCGCGCAGGCGGAACTGGATCTTCTTTTCGCCCAGGCCCATGGCAGCGAGGTCAGCGGCGATGGCATCCACGGCCTTGAGCGTCGGCAGGCCATCGTACTTGCCCGACTGCATGCACACGCCGTTTTCCTTGTCTTCGTACCAAGGTTGCCAAGCCTCGATCGAAAAGGGCTGGCCCTTTACATCAATGACCTGCTTGATCGGCAACTGGTATTTTTTGGCAAACGAAAAATCGCGTTCGTCATGCGCCGGCACGCCCATCACTGCGCCGTCGCCATAACTCATCAGTACATAGTTGCCGACCCAGATGGCGATCTGCGCGCCAGTCAAGGGGTGAATCGCAAACAAGCCGGTAGGCATGCCTTCCTTGTCGCGCGTGGCGACATCGGCTTCCGCGACGCCGCCGCGCTTGGCTTCTTCAATGAACGCGGCCAGCTTTGCATCGTTGGCGGCGGCGAGCGTCGCGAGGGGATGCTCGGGCGCCACCGCCATGAAGGTCACCCCCATGATGGTGTCGGCGCGCGTGGTGAAGACGTAGAGCTTGCCGTCCTGGACCAGATGCCCTTCGGGGTCCTTGATGTCGTGCGTGAACGCAAAACGCACCCCGACCGACTTGCCGATCCAGTTGCGCTGCATGGTCTTGACGTTCTCGGGCCAGCCGAGTTTATCGAGATCACCGAGCAGTTCTTCGGCATACTTCGGCTGCGAAATCGCCAGGTAATAGCCGGGGATCTCGCGCTTCTCAACCACGGCGCCAGTGCGCCAGCCCTTGCCATCGACCACTTGTTCATTGGCGAGGACGGTCATGTCGATCGGATCCCAATTGACGACCTGGGTCTTGCGATAGGCGATGCCTTTTTCGAGCATCTTGAGGAACATCCACTGGTTCCATTTGTAATACTCCGGCTTGCACGCCGCCATTTCGCGCGACCAGTCGATCGCCAGGCCCATCACCGACATTTGCTTTTTCATGTAGGCGATGTTGTCGTAGGTCCATTTGGCTGGCGCGACCTGGTTGGCCATCGCTGCGTTCTCGGCCGGCAAGCCGAAGGCATCCCAGCCCATTGGCATCAGCACGTTGTAGCCCTGCATGCGCAGGTAGCGGTACATCACATCGTTGATCGTGTAGTTGCGCACGTGATTTATGTGCAGCTTGCCGGATGGGTAGGGCAGCATCGAGCAGGCGTAGTACTTGCCCTTGGGGAAGCGTGCATCGTTCTCGACCGCCCGGTAGGCGTCGATCGCCGTCCAGTGGGCTTGCGCCTGGCGTTCAACCTCGGCGGGATTGTATTTTTCTTGCATGGGTTCAGTCAAAAGGAGGGGCCGCCGCATGGCGCTCGCAAACGGCAGAGCTGGCCTGCGGGGGAAGGCGGAAGACCACGCGGCCGCGCGGCGAACCCAAAATTATAGCGGGCGGTACGTCGCTGCTGACGCGGTGCTCAACGCCGCGCCATGCGGCGTGGTTCGCTGTGGCCTGTCAGATTGCCGGTGCGCGACAGGTCGGTAAGCAGAAAGATGCGACCGGCCGGCCCATCGGCGTCTCCGCTCAGCGTCGATTGCGCAACTTCGACCGGCACGATGCTGCCATCACGGCGCACCACGCGGCGAATCTGCGCGCCGCCTGCCGCTGCTTCCGCCGCCTGCCGCGAAAGATTGATCGAAGTTTCGGCGAACAGCTCGCTCACCGGCTTTCCTGCGAGTTCGGTGCCGGTATAGCCGAACAGCGCTTGCGCTGCGCCGTTTGCTGTCTCAATGCGCCCGTTGGCGTCGGTGACGATCAATGCTTCGTTCATCGACTGCAGGATATTTTCAACATAGGTGCGCGACACCGTCGATGCAGCAAGGCTTGCGGCCATGCGGTTGAACGCGCGTGCCAGATCGGCCAGCTCGCGGATGCCGGTGACCGGCACACGCTGCGCATAGTTGCCGCGCGCGATCAGCGCGGCGACCCGGGTCATGGTGTCAAGCGGGCGCGTCAGACTTCCGGCCAGGATCGCCGCGCCGATCGCAAACAGCAACACGCTGCCGAGCATCACCGCGAGCAGCACCATGCGCGAGAACTGGAAGGGCTTGAGGTTTTCATCCAGGGATCGCTGCAACAACGCCGCCACTGGCCGCGGCGATTGCTCGTTCGATAAAGGAATAAAGACGCTCTCCCAGGTACCGTCGATCGTGTCCAATTCGAACACTTGCGTGGCGTCCGGCCGCCGGCCCTGCAGCAGACCCGGCAGTGAATGGGCAAACGCGGGCGGGCGTGAGGAACCGATCACGCGCCATTGCTGGTCTTCCTGCACGAGGAAGCTGATGTTGAACTGCCCCTCACGCGTGAGGCGTGCCGCCCAGTTGTCATCCACCGATATGCCGACGGCGAGATAGGCAATCGGCAATGGCGCGAGCACCGGGATCACCGTCATCCGATAGGTGCCCTTGCCGAAAGCGACAATATCGTGCGCGAGGCCGCGGGTTTCGGCTAGCAGCATGAGATCAGGTTGATTGAATGCCTCGCCCGGCGGACCACCGGTATTGGCAAACACGAGACCTTGTGGCGTCATCATCATCATGAGGTCGGCACCCACACGGCGGCTCTGATTGACCAGCGCCGAGAGCACGGTGTTGTGATCCTGGGTTGCCACCGCCTGACGAAAACCAAAATCAGCCGACAGCACGCGTACCACGTCGGTCATCTGCTGGGTGCGCACCTCGTTGACGCGGTGAAATACCCGCATGTCGGTATCGAGCTCGGTGGCCAGGTTTTCGCGCGCGATCGAGGTGATCGCCCAATCAACCGTGACGAATACCGCGACTTGCAGAAGCATCAGCGCCGCCACGAACAACAGCGCGATGCGGCCTTGCAGGGTGTCGAACTTCATCGCCGCCCGGCTGCCCGTTTGTGTGCCGGCGCGTCCAGCTACCCGCCGCTGCTGCTGTTGTAGAAGGGATTCGACGGAGTCGGTTTGCGGCGATCGGGCTTGAGCGTCTTGACGCTGAAGCTGGACTTGCCATTGTCGTCGGCACCCAAGGTGACTTTTTGTACCGGCTTGTCATCGTCCTGCATGTTGGGTTGCCACACGTTGATGGCGTATTCGCCGGCCGGAATGTCACGTAGGGTCACGCTGCCGTTGCGCCCTGACTTGGCAAACCACGGTGTGTCGAGTACAACCACGAACCCAAGCATCCAATCGTGAATATTGCAGCCGAGCACGGCCACGCCGGCCTTGTCAAACACCACCTCGGGCGTGGTGCTGCGCCCGAACAGCTTGAGCTCAAAGGTTTTGGCAGGCGAGAACGAATAGACGTTGTGCTGAATGTTGTCGTTGTTGGGAAATTTCACCGTTGTGCCGGTGCGTACCGGCAGCACATAGGGTACATATTGCTGGTTGCGCTGGTCCATCAGCGGCGCTGTGGGAGGTTTGGGTGCGGCGATACTCGTTCCCCCCGTACCGCCAGCGCGCACCAGCGAGACCACCGCGTCTTCCACTGGTGCACCAGCTGCGTCACGCACCGTCACTTCAAGGGTCGCAGCCAGGATGCTGGTGGAGACGGCGAGACTGACGGCAGCGGCGACGGGGGCCATTGCGGAACGCAGCCCGAATGCAAACAAGGAATGGCAGTGCATAAAGGTTCTCCGGCAATGACCCGCTTTCCGAGCCGGGCCGATACACGCAAACAATTTTCTTCGCACGATGACTCCACACGGTATTCGTCCCCGCGATGGTACACCGACGCTGCAGACACGCTGCGCAAGACCAGCGCAGAAACGGACGCCCCAAGTTGCCATTCCACGACCTTTTTTGCGTTGATGTGACCAATGTCACATAATTAGCCACATCCAGCCGGTGCTTGCCATGCGTATCAGGCCTTGTCCAGACCGCATCAATGGCATCAATCCGCAACTTGTTTACCGAAGGGAACTCGCATGAAACTCAATCAACTTGCACTGCACCTCGCCTTACTGCTTGGCTGCGCTTCGGCGCTCGCGCCGTTGTCCGCCACCGCAGCCCCCACTGCTGTCGTCGAGGGCGTGCAAATGCCCGCTTGGGTCGAGCGGGGCGGCGCCAAACTGCCGCTCGCCGCCGGCATGGAGCTGCGAGAATCGGACAAACTGTCCACCGGCCAGAACTCTCGCGTGCTGTTGCGCCTGGCCGAGGGCAGCCAGGTCAAACTCGGCGAGAACGCGCTTCTGTCCCTGGACAAACTCGGGCAAAGCCAGGAAAACAAATCAGTGTTTTTGCAAGGCGTACTCGACGTGGCGCGGGGTGCTTTCCGCTTCACTACTGATACCAAGGCCAAGCTTGCGAGCCGCCGTCAGGTGGACATTCGCGTCGCCACGGTCACGGCCGGCATTCGCGGCACTGACCTGTGGGGCAAGTCAGCGGGCGATCGCGACATCGTGTGCCTGATCGAAGGCAAGATTTCGGTCCAGCGCGAAACGGACGCACCGGTGACAATGGACCAAGCCCTGCAGTTTTACATCGCGCCCAAGACCGCGGATGGAAAGGCAGACCGCAGCAAACCCGCACCGACGCTGGCGGCAGTCGACCCGGCACAGTTGCAGCAATGGGCCACTGAAACCGAAATCGCTGCTGGTCAAGGCGCTGCGCGGCAAGGCGG
>JANLTL010000307.1:0-1851 GCA_031362905.1 Burkholderiales bacterium
GGATCGAGATAGGCGCGCGCCGCGCTCATGCGCCGTCCATGGCGCGTGGTCATCTGAAAATAGCCGGCACCGCTGTTGTCCCCAGTGTTGAAATCCGCTACCGGCGCGATGCCGCACTGCCCGGCGGATTCGATAAACGCATCGGATAGGGTGTCGCGCGGAATGTTCGACACCCAGATTGGGCCACCGACACCGTCGGATGGTCCCGGTGTTTCGGCACGGTGCATGGAACGCTTGAACGCGGGCAGCACGTGCTGCCACTCCCACTCGGGCAAACCCAGTGCGGCCCATTGATCGTAATCATTCTGATGGCCACGCAGATACAACATGCCGTTGATGAGGCTGGTGCCGCCCGGCCCCTTACCACGCGGCCACGGCAGTTTGCGATTGGCCATTTCCGCTTCCGGCTCGGTCTCGAAGCGCCAGTCATGATCGTGATGTCCCACTGTCTTGAAATAGCCAATCGGAATGTCGAGCCAGGGGTCACTGGAGGCGCGTCCGGCTTCGATCAATGTCACATGGAGATGCGGGTCTTCGCTCAGGCGCGCGGCCAATGCGCAGCCCGCCGAGCCGGCACCGAGTATCAGCACATCGGTTTCACCGGCCGTTGTCACCGCGTACCTTCCGATGTGCAACTCATATCGTCACGCCGCCATCGACGCCGATCACCTGCCCGGTAATGTTGGCGGCAGCGTCCGAGCACAGGAATGCTGCGAGGGCCGCGACTTCTCCGGCGCTCTGCGGGCGGCCCATCGGCACATGCTGCTTGATGCGCGCGGCGAACACCGCGCGGGCATTGCCGCCTGCACTGCTCTTTGCGTCGCTACCTGTACCGCCTCCCGCATTGCTGCCCGCGCTGTTGCTCTGAGAGCCGCTCCCAGAGCCACTATCAGGGCCATTCCCGGTGTGTCCTCTTGTTCCGGCGGCTTGCGCCATCACTTCACCCAGTTTCTCCCACAACGGGGTCCAGATAAAGCCGGGGCAGATCGCATTGGCGGTGATACCTTGCGCGGCGAGGTCGCGCGCCAGCACTTTGGTGAAGGAGATCAGCGCCGCTTTCGAGACGCTGTAGGGCGGCATGTAGGCCGCCGAAATCACGCCAGTGATCGAGGAGATGTTGACGATCCGGCCCTGCTTCGATTGCTTGAGTGCCTCTGCCGAAGCCTTGCAGACAAAGAACGCGCCCTTGACGTTGACGGCGAGGGTGCGGTCCCAATCGGCTTCAGTGTTGTTGGTAAACGGCATGCCGGGGTTGGACGCAATGCCCGCGCTGTTGACGACGATGTCGAGGCCGCCATGGGCGGCGCGGGCCTTTGCCACGGCGTTGATGACTTCAGCTTCGAGCGCAATGTCGCAGCCGAACACTTGCGCCACCCCGCCGCGGGCCACGATGGCCGCCGCCTCGCGCTCAGCCGCCGCCCTGTCAAGGTCGAGCAGGGAAACCGCAGCACCTTGTGATGCCAGCATGTGGGCGATGGCGTTGCCAATGCCTGCACCTGCGCCGGTCACGATGGCGGAGCGCCCCTCAAGGCGCATCCAGGCGGCAATTCCGGGGTGGGAAGCAGCAGGGTGGACAGTGGCAGGCTGGGACGCGGGAGCAGACCGGAGAGGAGTGGACATCTTCACGCGCCCTAGAAAAAGATGCCCAGATTTTTTTGCGTCACTACCGACTGGTCGAGAATGATGGTGCGCTTGGCAATCTGCCAGGTGTCGCCAACGCGGCGCAATACATCGTCGCGCATGCCGGCGAACACTTCGCTGTCGTATTCGAGGTGCGAGCGGTAGATCAAAAAATTGGAGCGCAGGCTGATCTCGGTTTCATTCAGGTGCGCCATCACTTCGACATTGGTG
>JANLTL010000344.1:0-14737 GCA_031362905.1 Burkholderiales bacterium
GCAGCAGTTCAATGTGCCGGTAGCTGACGTTCTAAACGCGCGCTACTCAGACAACTTTCGATCAATGATGGAGTACCAATCCGCGCGCGCGCAGTCCCTGCTCGATACCGCATTGAAGGAGTTGCCGCGCCAGCAAAGAAAATCACAGCGGACGCTGCTCATCGCCGCTGCGATCTATCGTGCGCTACTGGAAGAAATTCGCTTGGACGGCTTTCGCGTTTTGCACGAGCGAGTAAGCCTGACGCCCATTCGGAAATTCTGGTTGGCGTGGAAGACCGGCATAGCGGCTTGATCTCTCTACTACCGTTGGCCGTTCATCAAAATCTGGGCCACTGGCTCACTTGCTCGCGAATTGCCGCACCTGTTGCGAGTCACGCTAAATCGAGAACGCGAACAAGCCGCCGCTACGGGTTTGCACAAAAAACATTTCGCGTCCCGGTGCGCCTTGCGGAATCGGAGGAGCGGTGATGGCGCTTCCGTCAGTTGTAGCCCGTCCTATCAAGTTGCCATCGTCACGTCCAAACGCGTGAAGGATCCCCTGATAGTCGCCAGCGATGACTGCTCGGCTGAGCGATAGCGGCGCGCTCAGATTGCGATATGCCAAAGCGTCCTGCCGCCAAAGGCTCGCGCCTGTGCTGCGCGCCATCGCCACCATCGCCGATTTTTCGTCCGATACAAACACGTAGCGTGCGTCGTAAGTCAGGCCCATAAAACTGGACAGGTCGCGCGTCCAAAGTTGCTGCCCGTTGTTGGCGTCAAAGCATGCTGCGCGGCCTTGATAAGCGACAGCGCACACATCTCGCAAACTGATCGCCGGCGCACTGGTGACATCGGCAATCCGTTCGAGTTCGGTGGCGCCTTTGGGTAATGCAACTGTACCTTCCCAGCGCAAGGCTCCGCTGGCGGCATCGAGGGAGACCAACTTGCCACCCGCAAAGCCGGCGTAAATTGCGTCGGTGGAGGCTGACAGTCCGCCGAAGTTGCGCAGCACCAATGCCGGCGCGGTTCGCTGGTAGATCCAGAGGCGTTTGCCATCCACGGGGGAAAACGCGTAAATGCGATTGTCATTGCTGCGTACATACACCGCCGCCGGGGTGATCAGTGGCGTGGCCAGCACCTCACTCGACACTTGGGCCTTCCACTTGGCAATTCCCTTGGCGTCGTAGGCCAGTACATCGCCCTTCAGAGTCCCAACAACGATGGTATCGCCGAACGCACCGACACCTGCAGACAGGCCGTCTTTGGTTGTGGAAACGCGCCACTTTTGAACGCCGGTGGCAGCGTCCAGCGCGGCCAGGTCGCCGTTTTCGCCAGCCGCATAGATTGTGTCGCCCACAACAGCAGGTGTGAATGCAAATTGGCCCGACGCGCCTACGCTTGCGCGCCATGTCTGCGTCAGGGTCAGTGATGCCTTGATTTCGCGCAGCTCGGCTGGTTTGATTCCCCCCGCCGAACCGAACCAATTGAATGGATTGAGTTTATCCGTCACACTCGCACAGCCGCCGGCGATGACGACACTGGCTAGGGCGCCGATTTTCAGCGCGCGATCCAGGCTTGATACAGCAGCCACTCGCGTCAGAGCCGATCGTTGCAGCGCTGGACGCACGGCTCTTGCCCTACGGGCGATTCCCATGACTGCGCTTCGACCTAATCGCATCAAGATCACTTGGACGGCGCCGCCAGTGATTTGTCCGCAGAGGGTGCTGCCGGCGCCGCCGGCGCCACAGAGGAACTCGCAGCAGGCACCACTGCGGATGTCGGCCCGGCGCTGGTCACGGAAGAGGCCAATTCGATCTTGAGTTGCAAGCTGCCACGCAACGAGCCTTTGCTATCTGCCTTGCCAAGTGCATCCTGCCATGCGGCGCGGGCATCAGCATTTTTTCCCTGCGCCAACAATAGGTCGCCGCGGCGGTCCAGGTAGACAGCATCAAAATGCGCAGGTCGAGCGGCATCGAGCACGCGCAGGCCGTCGTCGTACTGCTTTTCATCGAGCAGCAATCCGGCCAAGCGTACGCGCGCGATGTGTTTTAACTCATCGTCACGACTGTTGTCGATCACCCATTGCAACTGGGCTTTCGCGGTCTGTACTTCGCCGGCATCAAAAAGTGTGCGCGCTGCAATGAGGGCACCTAGAGGCGCGTAGGACGAACCGCCGTAGCTCGCCAACAGGGTACCTGCGGCGTCGCGTGTTTTGGCTTTGTCACCTGCCGCAGCCGCTGCCTGCAACTGGTCAAACACGGTGCCAGCAGACATTGCCTGACTGCGCTGGTAATAGCGCCAGCCGTTGTAACCGGCAATCACCAGTGAAATGATGATGATGGTGGAGAGCACGAGATTGCCGCGCTTGTCCCACCAGGCCTTCAATTCGGCCAGTTGCTCCTGTTCCTGCAAGTCGAGTGCTGCCATTTATGCGTCCTGTTCCAATCCCAGTTTGTTAACCATGTGTTCCCGCAGTGATGTAGCCAAGACGCGCTCCTGAAGGGGTTTTCCGCGTAGCGTCTTGACAGTTGTCGCTTCTGAAGCTACTTCGTCGGCTCCGATGATGATGGCAAATTTGGCGCCACTTGCGTCAGCTTTTTTCATCTGCGATTTGAACGAGCCACCACCGCAGTGAAGAACCACTTCCAATCCCGCGTCGCGTAAGTCTTCGGCAATGCGAAACGCCAAGCGTGCCGCTGGCCGTGCAGCCGCAGTGGCGCTGGTGGAGGGGTTATCCTCAGTGCGCGCCCCGCCCTCGTCCTGATGAACAACGTACACGTCGCAACCATCGGCTGATTCAAGCGCCCCGCCCTGCTTGATCAATTCGATCAGGCGTTCCACACCGATGGCGAAACCCACCGCAGGCGCCGGCTTGCCGCCGAACAGTTCGATCAGCCCATCGTAGCGCCCGCCGCCACACACCGTGCCCTGTGCGCCGAGCTGATCGGTGATCCATTCAAACACTGTGAGATTGTAGTAATCAAGACCTCGCACCATGCGCGGATTGACGCTGTAAGCGATGCCAGCATCATCAAGATAGCCGGTGAGTTCTTTGAAATGGGCCACGGAGGAGGCGCCCAAATGCGCTGTGAGCTTTGGTGCTGCATCGGCCAGTGCCTGCATAGCCGGGTTTTTTGTATCCAGAATGCGCAGCGGATTGGCATGCAGGCGGCGCCGTGCGTCGTCGTCCAGCAGGTCTTGATGCGCTTCGAAATAAGCGATCAACGCGTCACGATGCGCCTGACGTTCCTGCACATTGCCCAACGAATTGATCTCGAGGCGCATGCCGCTCAGTCCCAACTCACGCCAAAGCCGAGCCAGCATAATGATAAGTTCTGCGTCAACATCCGGCCCGGGAAATCCGAGCGCCTCGACATCGATCTGGTGAAACTGGCGGTAGCGGCCACGCTGAGGCCGCTCGTGGCGGAACACGGGTCCAAGCGAAAATACGCGGCGCGGTCCGTTGTAGAGAAGATTGTGCTCGACAGTGGCGCGCACGATTCCCGCAGTAAATTCGGGGCGCATGGTCAGCTCGTCACCATTGAGGCGGTCGGTAAAGCTGAACATCTCTTTTTCAACAATATCAGTCGCTTCGCCAATGCCGCGCCGGAACAAGGCCGTTTGTTCAAGCACCGGTGTCCGTAGATTGCGATAGCCGTAGGCAGCAAACCAACCAGCCAGCTTGCGCTCCAGCGCCTGCCACAATCCGGAATCGTCCGGCAGCAAATCGTTCATGCCCTTGACAGCGGACAGCTTGACGACCTTGCCTTCGCTCACGCCACCACCACGCTTTCGCGTTCATTCCTTCGAGTCAGATCGGCTACGTCTGGGTACCGGCGTGTGACGTAATCCTCGACAATGGCCTGAAACTGATCAGCAATATGCTCGCCTTTGAGGGTAACGGTCTTCTGTCCATCCACATAGACTGGCGCCACTGGCGACTCGCCGCTGCCCGGAAGACTGATACCGATGTCGGCGTGGCGCGATTCACCCGGCCCGTTGACTACGCAGCCCATCACGGCGACGCGCATCGATTCAACGCCGGGATGGCTGGCTTTCCAGACCGGCATCCGTTCACGCAGGTGCGCCTGGATGCGCGCCGCCAACTCCTGAAACACCGTGCTCGTCGTGCGACCACAGCCAGGGCAGGCAATCACCTGCGGCACAAATGAACGTAGCCCCATGGTCTGCAAGATTTCTTGTGCGACGATCACTTCACGGGTGCGATCTCCACCTGGCGCGGGAGTCAGCGAGACGCGAATGGTGTCGCCGATGCCCTCTTGCAGCAGCACCGCAATGGCCGCAGTGGACGCCACGATGCCTTTCGATCCCAGGCCGGCTTCAGTCAGGCCCAGATGTAAAGGGTAATCACAACGGTGGGCCAGCTCTCGGTAGACCGCAATTAAATCCTGCACACCACTGACTTTGCATGACAACACAATCTGATCACCCGGCAGCCCCAGCGCCTCGGCGCGGGCAGCGCTCAACAGCGCCGACGAGATCAGCGCTTCGCGCAGCACCTCATTCGCGTGACGCGGCACCGCAAGCAGGGAATTCTCATCCATGAGTCGTGCAGCGAGATCTTGGTCAAGACTGCCCCAGTTGACGCCAATACGCACCGGCTTCCCGTGACGGCACGCGATGGCAATCATCTGCGCAAAATTATCATCTCCCTTCGTACCGCGGCCGACATTGCCGGGATTAATGCGGTACTTGGAGAGCGCCGCCGCACAGTCGGGAAATTGCGCAAGCAGCTTGTGTCCATTGAAATGGAAATCGCCCACCAGTGGCGCTTCGATTCCCATTCTGTCCAGCTGGGCGCGAATCGCAGGCACGGCTGCGGCAGCCTCCGCCGTATCCACAGTAATGCGCACTATCTCGGAACCGGCCAGCGCCAGTTCCTTGACTTGAATTGCGGTGGCAACGGCGTCAGCGGTGCTGGTGTTTGTCATCGACTGCACCAGTACCGGCGCGGCACCACCAATCGCATGAACTGTACCTCCGTGGCGCACTGTCACGCGCCGGCTCATTCGGATTGGGTGCCTGGCCGTCCTTCCCTTCGTGGTTGCGGCCTCTCCAGCTATTTCAGTATCCATTTTCGCCGTCATTTCAACTGCACCTTCGCAACGGGGCCCTTCGTATAGGGCTCCAGACTTACGTCTGCACCGCGATACTGCAGTTTCACGACACGCGCATTGCCAATCACCAGATCAAACGGCGGTTGTCCATCAACCCATTGCACGGTCTCTGCAGCACTCAGTCCCGAATGAACCAGCGTGCCATTTCCCTGGCGTACTTCGACCCATGATTCACCGGAAAAACGCAAGCGGATCTTGCCACCAATCACGGCCGGCACACCGTCGCCGGGCGATGAGACATCCGCAGTCGGCTGCGGCCGCGGGATGGCGCGCTCTCGGGTTGCAGTGCTTGTACTGGAACTTGGTGCCTCATTTGGCTTCGGATCAGATGTGGCGCCCGGATTGACAGAAGTTGCTGGTTGTGTGGTTGCCGGTGCCACAACGTCGGGCGTATGCTGCGCAGTCCGTCCCGCAGGTGTCGTGACGCCCGCCGCTGCTGCTGGCACGCGCGCGCCGATTGGAGGTTCCCACGTGTACAGCGTGTACCCGCCAATTCCTACAATGGCAAGCAACATCGCCAAAATCCACGGCCACGCCGTTGTGTGCTCGGACCTTACCGGCAGAGTGGCCGGTGCATAAGCAATTTGTTGCAACTGCGTGGTGGTCGGCCCGCTGTCGTGGCCAGCTTCACGTTCGAGCAACATAACCAGGTTGTTGGCATCAAGCCCTACTACGCGCGCATAGCCACGCACAAACCCGCGTTGGAACGTAAGGCCCGGCAAGGCGTCAAATCGCCCTTCCTCGAGGGCCTGCACCTGCCGCGCGGCGTATTTGAGACGTTGTGCAACATCGGTGAGACTGAGTCCGCGCTCCTCGCGTGCCGCCTTCAACTGCTCGCCACAGGTCAGAACCCGGGCTGGCGCGTCTACCGGCGGCAAGTCGCCAAGGCCGGCTGTGATAATGATCTCCGGCTCACTCATTCAAACTGGCCTTGCTGAAGACGCAGGTATTCGGGCGAATTTGGAAAACGGCGGCGCAGTTGTGCAGCGTAGCTCGCCTCCGATGCGCGGTCACCACTTTTTCGCTCAATGCGCAAGGCGAGCCAGAGTGACTCAGCGTTCGGATCAAAATTCTTGTTGATGCGATCCGTATAAAAACGAGCCTTGTCCATTTCTCCGCGTTTGAGATAAAAATCTCCTAGGCGCAGCATTGTTGAGCCATTGCCGGGATCAAGCTCGAATGCCCGCCGGTAGTAGGCTTCCGCCGCGTTGTCATCCCCCACACGCTGGCTGCAAATGCCAGCATTGAGATAGGGCTTGAATGGGGTGGGATAGAGCGGATCCTTGAGCGCTTGCAGAAACATCGCGATCGACTCGCGTTCGCGCTTGGTCTGACACATGAACCAGCCATAGTTGTTTAGCGTGTCGGAATCGCCCGGCAACAATGTCAGCGCACGCTTGAAGGCATCTTCCGCCTTGGCGTTCTCGCCCAAGTCCATGTGAATCAGGCCCAGCACATTGTAGGCCGGCCCATAATTGCGATTGGATTCAATGGCGCTGCGAACTTCTTCGAGGGCCACCGCCATTTGACCGCGCAGAAAGTAATTGAATCCCAACTCAGTGCGCAGCTTCGCGCTTTCCACGCGGTCAGCCACTTCGCCCTGGCCGCGCGAGGGTGCCTGTTCGGACTGCTGAGAGGAGCGGTTTGGTGAGGAACCGTCCTGCGCAGCACATCCGATGGCCATGGCGATCAAAGCAGCCACCGATGCAGCAAGCAGGCTGCGCGAGCTGATCAGGGCATGAAGCGTGGATGATCGCATGGTGCTGTTCCTTATTTGAAGGGCTGCACAGCTGGGTCAGTGTATGGCGCCGGCGGTGGAATGCACCGCCAGCTTGCTTGCCAGGCGTTCAACGCGAATCACGCGCCGCGTCCGATCCTGCACTTCGCCCGCGAGCTGACCGCAGGCGGCCGCAATGTCGTCGCCGCGTGTCTTGCGCGTAGTGGTGACCACGCCGCCGTTGATCAGAATGTCAGCAAAGGCACGCATCCGCTGCGGATCAGAACGCCGGAACTCAACGGGTGCGCCGCCTACCGAGAACGGATTGAACGGAATCAGGTTGAACTTGCAGGGCACGCCACGCGTGAGCTCCAGCAATTCACGCGCCTGCGCGGGAGCGTCGTTAACGCCATCAAGCATGATGTATTCGAAAGTGACGAAGTCGCGCGGTGCCTTTTCGAGATAACGCACGCAAGCGGCCATCAATTCGCGCAGTGGATACTTGCGGTTCAGAGGTACCAGGGTATCGCGCAGCTTGTCGTTCGGCGCATGCAGCGACACCGCTAGCGCCACCGGGCAGGTGTCGCGCAATCGGTCCATCATCGGCACCACCCCTGATGTCGAGAGCGTGACACGGCGGCGTGAGAGACCGTAGGCGTTGTCGTCTAGCATCAGCCTAAGCGCTGGCAGCACGTGATCGAAATTAAGCAGCGGTTCACCCATGCCCATCAGCACGACATTGGTGACTGGTCGCTCACCTGGGTGGCCGAATCCCTTGGCCCCGTGCTCGTCTACCGCCAAGAGCCGGTTTGCGAACCACAACTGGCCGATGATCTCAGCCACCGTCAGATTGCGCGAAAACCCCTGCTTGCCAGTCGAGCAAAACGCGCAATCTACCGCGCAGCCGGCTTGAGTAGAAATGCACAGAGTGCCGCGATCGTCCTCCGGAATGAACACCGCCTCAACCGCATTGCCCTGCCCTACATCGAGCAACCACTTGCGTGTACCGTCGCGCGCGACGTCATCACTCATCACCGAAGGACCACGAATTTCCGCCTCATCGATGAGCTTGGCGCGCAAGGATTTGGCGACATCGGTCATGTTCGCGAACTCACTCACGAAGCGCTGGTGCATCCAATGCGACACCTGCCTTGCGCGAAATGGCTTCTCACCGCGTGCGGCAAACCACGCGGCAAGTCCATCAGCGTCGAAATCAAGCAGGTTGGTGACCACGATGGATGGACGTTCAGCGCGAGTAAACGTTCAGTGCGGGGAAGAAATACGCAATTTCGACGCTGGCGGTTTCCGGTGCGTCCGAACCATGCACGGCATTGGCATCAATGCTGTCCGCAAAATCGGCACGAATGGTGCCAGCGGCGGCTTTTCTCGGGTCGGTGGCACCCATCAGGTCGCGGTTCTTCAAGATGGCATTCTCGCCCTCCAGCGCCTGCACCATCACTGGACCGGAGATCATGAAACCAACCAAATCCTTAAAAAAGGGACGCTCTTTGTGGACGGCGTAAAAGCCTTCTGCATCGGGTTGCGACAAGTGGATCATGCGCGCAGCGATCACTTTCAGTCCTGCATCCTCGAAGCGCTGGTAAATTTTGCCAATGACGTTCTTGGCGACCGCGTCGGGTTTGATGATTGAAAGAGTGCGCTCGATTGCCATAACTGAAAAACTCCAAATAAATTAAGGTTTTGTGTCGATTAACTCAACCCAAAATTATAGCAAAGACCCTCTTGCAGCGCCGGCAGAACGGGCGACACAGCCGCTCTCTACAAGGCGCCGGGATTTAGTCTGAAGCAGATGCTATCCCGCCTTGGCCGCCCCTGTCAGCCTACTCAAGCCGCCTATTCTCCAGCCCTGGCAGCCGGCGCTCAGGCAATGACGAGAAAGCCCTTTTTCCGGAGCACGGTTCGTCCATCGTGCTGCCAGGTTAGGCGCGTGTCGTTGCTGGTTTGCCGAAGGGCGCGCACCAGTGCAAGCAGGCGGCTCTCAGAGGGAGCACGCAAACGTTGGTGTTCGATCCATCGGCGTAACAGATTGGCGAGCCGCACATCGTCCAGCGCCTTCAGTACGCCGACGTCGAGCGCCTCGGCGCGCTTTGCCTGCGCGATGTCAATATCGCCCAGGGCGTCGGCCAACAGTGCAGCAGCAGCAAGATGGCGCGCTGAGCGCACCAGGGCGATGACGGGCTGACCAAATCCACGCGCAAGCAGGGGCATGACTTCTACTCGCACAAAGTTGCGCCGAATGCGGAGATCACGATTGCTTTCATCTTCAATCCACCCTAAATGGTGCAGCCGCGCGTAGGCCTCCAATTCGCTGCGGGTGCAGTCCAGCAGTGGGCGCCACAGCAATGCAATAGGCAGACTGTTCGTGGGCCACGCCCGCAGGCCGGGCATGGCGGCCAGGCCCTTTGGGCCCGCGCCCCGCAACAGCTGAAGCAGCACGGTCTCGGCCTGGTCGTCGGCGTGATGCGCTAGCGCCACCACATCAGCGCCAGGGGCCAGCAACAGTTGGTAGCGCACCCGCCGTGCTTCCTCTTCAAGGCTGGTCCGTGGTGAACGATCCACCACGGCGCGCCGTGTGCTGAACGGCACGCCAAAAACGCGGCATTGCGCGCGGCAGTGACGTACCCACGCATCAGCGTGCGAGCTCAAGCCGTGATGCACATGAAACGCCGATACCGCGCCTATAAATGGCAATGCAAGTTGACCGGTCGTCCGTGTATTGGCCAGCAAATGCAAGAGTACCGTTGAATCGAGCCCACCAGAGTAGGCGACACGAATGCGCGGCGCGCGCGACGTCGTCAGATGAGGCTGAACAGCATCCCAGCTAGTACGCAGGCATCGCGCCAGCCTGTCCGCCACTGCGCCCCCAGTGGTGCCTGGGTCAGGCAGGTTGTTCCTCAAATTTGCCATACTGCATGAAGCGCTGATAGCGCGTCTCCAGAAGCTTTTCGAGCGGAGCATTGACGATTTGGCGCAGAGATTCAGCCAGATTCTTTTTCAGGGTCAGGAACATACCGGCAGGATCGCGATGCGCCCCTCCCGCTGGCTCGGGGATGATTTTGTCGATCAAGCCAAGTGACTTGAGGCGATGCGCGGTGATGCCAAGAGTCTCTGCGGCATCCGGCGCACGCTCGGCGCTTTTCCACAGGATGGAGGCACAGCCCTCCGGCGAAATCACCGAATAGGTCGAGTATTGCAACATCAAGACCGCATCGCCCATCGCAATGGCCAACGCGCCACCTGATCCGCCCTCGCCGATCACAGTAGTGAAAATGGGAGTTCGCAATTCCGCCATCGCGTATAAATTGTGTCCAATCGCTTCCGATTGCCCCCGCTCTTCCGCGCCGATGCCAGGATAGGCGCCGGGCGTATCTACGAACGTGAAGAGCGGCAATCCGAATTTTTCGGCGGTGCGCATCAACTTGAGTGCCTTGCGGTATCCCTCTGGCCGCGGCATGCCGAAGTTACGGTGGCCGCGTTCCTTCACATCACGCCCCTTTTGGTGCCCCAGAACCATGCAAGCGCGACCGTTGAAGCGTGCAAGGCCACCTACGATGGAGGGATCATCGGCGTAGGAGCGATCACCGTGAAGTTCCTGAAAATCGCTGAACAGGGCGCCGATGTAGTCGAGGGTGTACGGACGCTGTGGATGCCGCGCAACCTGCGACACCTGCCAAGGTGATAACTTGGCGTAAATGTCCTTGGTCAGCGATTGGCTCTTTTTAGTCAGGCGGTCAATTTCTTCTGAAATGTCCACGGCCGAGTCGCCTTGCGCATAGCGCAGTTCTTCGATCTTGGCTTCAAGCTCCGCAACTGGCTGTTCAAAATCGAGAAAAGTGGTTTTGCTCATGATGATCTTAAGGATTCGCGCCAAGGTGCCGGACTGCGGCACTGCTCTTCCATTGACAGTCTACGCGCATTCCAAATCGAGTTGGATACGTTCACGGACAGTCCAACCGATCGGGGCGATGAGACTCAGTATTCCACTGGCAGCGGGTCCAGACTGCGCCACATGTACCAAGTGCCGACGGAGCGCCATGGCGCCCAATTGTCACCCACCTCGCGCAGTTCGCTCAGCGTCAGCTTCTCTCCGGAAAAATAATGCCGGCTGACCGCATTGCGAAGGCCGATATCGTCCACCGGAAAAATATCGGGGCGCATTAGGTTGAACATCAAGAACATTTCCGCTGTCCAGCGACCAATGCCACGAATGCCGGTAAGTGCCGCGATGACGGCTTCATCGTCGAGTTTGAGCCAGTGGGCAGTGCGATCGCCGCCCTGCTTGAAATGCGCCGCCAGGTCGAGAATGTATTCGGCTTTGCGCTGCGATAGGCCGCAAGCGCGCAAGCGGTCGACTTTGGCACGGGCGAGCTTTGCTGGTGTGAACTCCGGGTAGACTTGCACCAGCCGGTTCCACACCGCTTGCGCTGCTGCAACCGAAATCTGCTGTCCCACGATCGAGCGGGCCAAGGTTGCGAACGGATCGCCGCGCGACGTCAAAGTGCCGCTCTCGCACTGCGGGATCACGCGTCGCAAGACGCGGTCGCATTTCATTAGCGCGCGTTTCGCTTCGTCCCAATAGGCCGGAAACGCGACGCTTTGTGCTCCCGTCTTCGCAGGTGGCAAAGCGCCAGGGGCCGGCTTGGCAGGTGTACTGATTTTTGCAAGTTTCGGTGCAGATACGTGTGAAACAAGACTACGCTTTGCGACGGATTTGCTCATTCCGCCGGCGGATGTCGCAACGCGCTTTTGCTCCCGTTTACCGGCGGACGTCGTCATACGCGCTGGGCCATCGGCAAATTGTTAAGCAGGTTTTGCGGTTTCAGACGCACTTCGTCGTTTTCATTCATCGTCAGCGCCAGATAAACGGGCATGCCTTGCAGGTGATTGGACACGCTCGCGCGCTCGGCAAAAGTCAATTCCATGAGCGCGAGAATGCGCCGCGAACGATCATCATCGAGCTTGGCCCCATTATAGAGATCATTAAACATCAAGGTCGCGTCGCGATCAAGCCCGCAGTACCATTTAAGACGCGAGTTGTCGATCGAGCGCACTGGTTTGATCGACACTTGGGTGGCAAAAAAATGGGCAACCCATAATTCGAGCAAGCGGCAGAGCGCAGCCAGCCCTTCGCGCCCAAAGTTAATTTGCAATGCGGTGTCATGCCGTTCGTCGCGTGACCAATAGATCGCAGCATTGTCGGTCTGCAATACATCCAGATCCACAGTTTTGAGCGCAGTCTGTGCTTCCGTGATCAGGCGTCCAATGTTTCCGTACTGGCTTCCATCACGTACGCGCACTGCATGCTGCTCTACCGTTTCGAGATCAGCGAGCACAATGCGTCCATCCTGTACATGGGCGCGTTGCTCACGAAACAGCAGTTCGCCAGCCCTGGCAAGAAGCGGCTCTTCACAACCGTCAAGAATATTGCGGACAACTACCTGCGCCATTTGATCGACAAACAGGGGCGGCAAGCCGCTCGCAGAGAACTCGCGTGCTGTTCCGTCCGGTGAGCGAAACAAGGCCATGTAGCAACCCTCTACGCTGCCGGCCGCCAGCATGCGGTCTCGAAGGTTGAGGACGATGCGGTAGCTGTCGCGGGCATCAGGATCGCCCAGGGCGTTTAGATCCTCATCCGTGACTCTGCCTCGGGGCTGTTCCATCAAGCGAGCGAACAGTGCCCGCTCGCGATGGCACGACTCTGCAATCGGAGCAACTTCCGGCCTGGCAAAGTAGGCACGCAAAAAATCATCCGTGATGCCTAGCTTGCCGTCTTCATTGCGCTCTAGCAAGTGAAATCCGGAGTGGCGCCAAAAGTCGGGCATGGTTCGTGGTTCGTAGCGGGCGAGAGGGGAGAGGGAATTGCTGGGCGCGGTATAGTAGCGCAACAAAGGGGGCAGGAACGTCAATGGTTTATGAATTTGCCAGCGCCGAGCATATCGGTGATCGCAAGGAGCAACAAGACCGAGTAGTGGTGATGTCGCATCCGCGTGATCCCGGGGTCGTGCTCGCGGTAGTGGCCGACGGGATGGGAGGGCATACCGGCGGCGCGCTCGCCTCGCAAGCCGTTGTCGATGCGATTGAACCGGTTTTTTCCGGCTCAGATCCGGCAACACTCTTGGCGCAGGTATGGCTCACTAGCATGGTGCAGGCTGCGCACGAGCGGGTGGCGCGCGCGGGCCAGGGGTTTAACCGTGACCCGCGCTCCACCTGCGTGTTGGCATTGGCGCAGCCCGGCCGCATCGACTGGGCGCACTGCGGCGATAGCCGTCTGTATTTGATGCGCGACAATGAATTCGTCAGCCGAAGCGAAGATCACTCGCTCGTGGAAGTGCTTCAGCGGCAGGGGAAGATCACGGAAGCCGAGGCTTTGGTGCACCCTGAGCGCAGCAAATTGTTCAGCAGTCTTGGCGGGGGCGATGCGCCGCAAATCGCCATCGGGGGACTGAGTGAAACTAGACTGCGCGACACTGTTCTGCTTTGTTCTGACGGTTTGTGGGCCTATTTTCGCCCACAAGAGATTGCCGACCTAACGAGTTATCGCAATCTCACCGATGCCTGTGATCGCCTTATTGGACTCGCACGGAAGCGCGCTGGCGGTAACGGTGACAATCTGTCAATCGCGATGGTGCGCCTGCCGGCGCCGGTGGCCAAGCCCGGTCTTCTGGCGAGCTTGTTTGGCGCGCGCATCATGATTCCGTCGCCGTTTGAGGATACGCGCCGCTTCGTCATCAAGTATCTGCGCGCAGTCATGGGGCCGGGGGCGGACGAATTGTGTGGTCAGATTGAATCGTGCAAGACCGCGAAAGATCTTGCCGCCCTGCTGCCCGGTTGCGCAAGGGTGGTAAACGGTTTGGGCGGTGAAGCGAAAGCCACACAGTTTACGCAGCGCGCCCTCGGGCTGCTGGAGGAAACATGACTAAACGTCCCATAGTAGATCTGGCCGCGGCGGAGCCGCAAGGTATCGATCCGTCTTTCAGCCGTATCCAAAGGGCGGCTGAGTTGCTCAACATCAAGAAGATTGGTGCGGGCGGCGCAGCGGAGCCGGCCGCTACTCCCGCAACCCCCGGTTTGCCGGCCATCAAGCCGCCTGCGGCGCCACAAGCTTCCCCGCATGCAGCCTTGAAAGCAGTCCCGAAAGAACTCGCGAAAGCAGACCATACCGTTGCCCACCCCGCAGCGCAGGCAGCGGCGCGGTCCGCGCAGGCATCACTGCCCAGCGACTATGCCGATCTCAAGCGCCAAGCGCTGCTGAAGGCTCAGTCTCAGATGCCTGCGGAGTCACGCTTTGCGCTCCCTACGGAAACTCGCTTACAGGAATACATGGTCGAATGGACGCTCGGGATCGGTGGTTTTGGCATCACTTATCTCGCGACTGACACCAATCTCGAAATGCAAGTGGCGATCAAGGAATATTTCCCTTCTGATCTGGTGATGCGTGAAGCCGACGGCTCGGTGCGAGTCAAGCAATCAGAGGATGAAACCGCGTTTCTCGAGGGTCGCGACAAGTTTCTGCTCGAATCACGCACGCTGGCCAAGTTCAATCATCCCAACGTCGTCAAGGTATCGCGCTTTTTCGAGATGCATCACACCGCGTATATGGTAATGAGTTACGAATCAGGAGCGTCGTTCAAGGAATGGTTGTCGCGCAAGGGCAAGATTGATGAAACCCAATTGCTCAAGATGTTTATGCCATTGCTCGACGGCCTCGACGTCGTCCACAAGACCGGCTTCCTGCATCGTGACATCAAGCCGGCGAATATTTTTGTGCGCCAGGACGACAGCATGGTATTGCTCGATTTTGGTGCCGCGCGCCACGCCATCGGCACCAAGAGCCGTTCGTTGACGACCATCGTCACACCGGGTTATGCGCCGTTTGAGCAAT
>JANLTL010000358.1:0-14440 GCA_031362905.1 Burkholderiales bacterium
CCGGAGCGATCGTAGTAACCCTGCAGGAATTTGTTCCAGTAGGGAATGGTCTCCTTCTCGCGCGTGAACACCACACGATCGATGAACGGCATGGTCTTGCCGGCATCCTTGAGCAAGCCGGCTTCGCGGTCGCCGGCCTCCCCTTCGGACGGGTAGGGCTCGCCGCGCAAATTCGGAATGCGCGACAGCACCATGCGCGCATTCGGATTGTTCTCGGTCAACATATAGGCACCCGTACCCACCGGGTACCAGTCGAGCGAAAAATTTTTCTCCGCCATGCCGGCCTGCGCGTAAAACTGGTCTGCCTCCCAGGGGATGGGCGCAAAAAACGGCATGGCCATCCAGTAGAGAAATTGCGGGTACTTGCCAATCACTGTGACGCGGTAGGTGTGGTCGTCGATCACCTTGACACCGCTGATGTCGAACTGGCGCAAATCAAGCCACGCAGGACTGGCTTTGCCACCACTGAGCTTTTTTACTTCAGCCTTCAGGGTCTCGCCATAGGCTTTGAGGCCGCCTATGTAATCGGTCATGTGGCCAAAGATCGGCGAGTTCACCCGCGGGTGCGCAAGACGCTTGATCTCATAGACATAGTCGGCGGCGGTCAGCTCGCGCGTGCCGGTGCCGTCAAAGTCGATGAGTTTGAATTTGCCTGCAATCGCCTCGCGCGAAAGCGCACGGTTGGCAGCAACGAACGCCGGGTGCGGTTGGAACTTGATGCCCGGCTTGATGCGGATCTCGTAGACACTGATCGCGATGTCAGCCACCGCCGCATCGGCTGGCAACTCCCTATCGGCCTTGTCGAAATAGCGCGGCTTCGGCAGCGCCGCGGCCGCATCAGGGATCAACTCATAGGGCCGCTTGAGATAGTGATACTGAAATGGCGGCTGATAGATTTGCGCGGTGAATTCTGCTTCATCGGACGTATACGACTGCGCTGGGTCGAGCCGTTTGGGCCTCTCGGCAAACGAGGTGTAAAGCGTGTTGGCAGTCGAGGTCTCCAGCGCTGAGTAGGGGTTGTTCCAAGCGTCGCTACACGACGCAAGCGCCAATGCAATGAGCAGCACTGCCAGCGGCTTTAACGTTCTCAGAATCATCGGACTAGTGTAGCGGAATCAGAGCCGGCGGCGCCGGAGATGTTCAACACTTAAGCGCTATTCCGCGCTGACAATGGCTCTGGCAGCGCGTTCCCGGAATGATGCTTCCAAAACCGTTGGTGTGCGCGGCTCATCGGGCCACTGCAAATTCAATCGCAAGCGGCTGCGGCTGCCGCGCGCGCAGCCAGCATCAGCGCCTTCATGTCGCGTACGGTTTGCTGCCAGCCCCGAAATACAGCTTCGGCAACGATCGCGTGGCCAATGTTGAGCTCGCTGATGCCAGGCAATCCCGCGATGCGCGCGGTATTGCCAAAGTGCAGGCCGTGCCCCGCGTTGACGATGAGGCCCAGGCGGTTGCCCAGCGCGACGCCCGCTTCGATACGCGCAAACTCGGTATCGACTTCACTTGTGCTTGGCGCATCGGCGTAATGGCCGGTATGAATTTCAATCGCCGGAGCGCCCGCTGCTTTGGCCGCTTCGATCTGCCTGGCGTCATGACTGATGAACAGCGAGACGCGAATTCCCGCCTCACTCAGCAGGCGCACGGCATCCTTGACGCGGTCAAACTGCCCTACGACATCCAAACCGCCCTCCGTGGTCAACTCGAGCCGGCGCTCGGGCACAAGGCACACGTCTTGCGGGCGTACTTTCACCGCGATTTGCAGCATCTCTCGCGTGACGGCGGTTTCCAGATTCATGCGCGTCTTCAATTGCCCGCGCAGGTCGAACACGTCCTTGTCCTGAATGTGGCGGCGGTCTTCGCGCAGATGAAGGGTGATGAGATCGGCACCGGCTGCTTCAGCCTGGAGCGCAGCCTTGACCGGGTCCGGGTAGGGCGTGCCGCGCACCTGGCGCAGGGTGGCCACGTGGTCGATGTTGACGCCCAGTTTGAGTGACGCGGCTGAAACGGGAGGGTTAGTCATGGCAAGGCGGAAAAAGAGTCACATCAAAAATCACAACCCCAGAAGTTGCGAGAATACCTGACGCGTTGCGAGCGGACGGCCATTCATTTGATGTTGCACCAGCAAGCGCATCAAAAGCTTGGCTTCGGCTGCGGTACGGGGATGGCCATACTCGTCGCAATCAATGTCGAGCAGCGTCTGCCCGGTGATCTCGATGTCGGCTGCTTCACCTTCAGCGAGACGGCGCGGGCCGCGCCCCGGCACGTAGGCGTAGCGTGCATCGGCGCGCACGGCTTCGCCCCCAAAAGCATCGTGTGTCAATGCCAGCGCATAACCGGTTTCGCGCAACATGGCTTTCTCGAAGCCGCGCAGCACGCCACCTTCGGCTTCGTGGGCCGCCAGACGGATCAGCGCATGTTCATAGCAGTCGAACAATTGTTCATGTGCATCATCGCGCGCCAATAGCTTGAGCATCAACTCGTTGAGATAAAAGCCACAAAACAGGCGCGCCGGTGGCAGTGCCGGCACCCCACCCTGCCACTCGGCCTTTTTCAGTGTGCGCAAATCGCCCTTGCCGGACCAGGAGATGTTGAACGGCTGAAACTGCATCAGCGCCGCGCCCTGGCTGCGTGGCCGCTTGATGCCCTTGGCCACCAGCGGCACACGCCCGCTGGCGCGCGTAAATATCTCGACAATCAGACTTGACTCGCTGTACGGATAGGTGTGCAGCACGTAGGCGCGCTCTTCATCGTGCAACTTGGCGGCGGCGCGCGCGGCGGCATGCGCGGCCATCCTCAGTCATACCCCAGCGAATGCAGCATGGTTTTGCTGTCTGCCCAGCCGCCTTTGACCTTGACAAACACTTCAAGAAAAATCTTCGCATCAAACAAGCGTTCCATATCCAGCCGTGCTTCGGTGGCGATGCGCTTCATGCGTTCGCCTTTGGCACCGACCAGAATGGACTTGTGCCCCGGACGATCCACCAGCACCGTGGCATGAATTCGGCGCAGGCGCCCTTCTTCCTCAAACTTCTCAATCGTCACGGCACAACCGTACGGCACCTCTTCACCAGAAAGCCTGAACACCTTTTCGCGAATGATTTCGGTCGCGAGAAAGCGCTCGGAACGGTCGGTGAGCATATCGGTATCGTAGAGCGCCTCGCTCTCCGGCAGATGTCTGGCGATTTCATCAAGCAGCAAATCGGTACTCTTGCCGGTCTTGGCCGAGAGCGGGACGATGGCGGCGTAGGGATGGCGCGCATGCGCCTCTTTCATCAAGGCGAGCAACTTTGCCGGCTTCTTGACGCGGTCGATCATGTTGATGACGAGGATCACCGGCGGCGGCGTCTGACCGTGGTGCCACAGGCGTGCGGCCACCGCTTCGTCTTCGGGCTTGAAGCCCGATGCCTCGATCACGTGCAGCACCACGTCGGCAGCCAGAAGCGCGTCGTCCACCGAACGGTTCATCGCCTGATTGAGATGATTGCGATAGCGCGTCTGGAATCCGGGGGTGTCCAGAAAAACGTACTGCGCAGCTCCACTGGTGAGCACCCCAAGAATGCGGTGACGGGTGGTCTGCGCCTTGCGCGAAGTGATCGACAGCTTGGCGCCGATCAACTGGTTGAGCAAGGTTGATTTGCCGGTGTTGGGGCGGCCAGCAATGGCGACGTGACCGGCGCGCACGCTCAGACTGCCTTGACCGGCTGTGCCGGGGCTGCCGGTTCATTCGCAGGCGCCACTTTCGTGTCAGCAAGTGGTGCCACCGCACCATCGGCGTCACGCAGTTCAACCTTCACGCGCTTGAGGGGCTCACGCTCTTTGACTTCCTTCGTCGCATCTTTGACTTCTTTCACGGCGACTTTGGTGTCTTTCCCATTTTTCACCTCCGCGCTTGCTGACGACTTGTCCGGCGTGCCGTCCTTGCGCGTACGTCGCGTCTTGCGCGGGGTTTCCTTCGGCGCGAGCTCAAGGGCTTTCTTGGCCGCCTGTTGCTCTGCGGAACGGCGGCTGGCGCCGGCACCGGTCACACGAATGTCGAGTTTGGGAATCACACACTCGACCTCAAATTCCTGATTGTGCGCGGCGCCATGCGTGGCCACCACATTGTAGGTAGGGAGCGCAGTTTTGCGGCCTTGCAAATACTCCTGCAACAGGGTCTTGGCATCCTTGCCCAGCGTTTGTGGATCCACCGTCTCGAGAATCGGATGGTAGAGCTTGGCAATCACCGCGCGCGCGGCCTGAAAACCGCCATCGAGAAACACGGCGCCGAACAGCGCTTCGAGCGTATCAGCCAGAATCGAGGGGCGGCGAAAACCACCGCTCTTTAGTTCACCTTCACCGAGGCGCAAATGGCGCGCCAGTTCGACGCGCTGCGCGACCTCGTACAGAGTCTGTTGCTTGACCAGATTCGAGCGCAGGCGCGACAGGTCACCTTCGTCGAGCTTGGCATAACGCTCGTGCAGAAGATGCGCCACCGCACAGTTGAGCACGCTGTCGCCAAGAAACTCCAGCCGTTCGTTGTGTACGACGCTGTGGCTGCGATGCGTCAATGCCTGGGTCAGTAGCCGGGGCGCACTGAACTTGTGTCCGAGACGGGATTCGAGTTCGCTGGCGTCCATGCTGATGCGCTCCGCGCCGTGCCGCGCGGCGGCAATTCAGGGGTCGTTGCTGCTGCCGGAAAACTCGAACAGCACGCTGACGTTTTGAAACAGCGGGATTTTCTTGTCGTACTTGAAGGCGACAACGATATTGTTGCCTTCCTTGGTGACTTCCAGATCCTTGCCGGTAATGGCGCTGATATCGTCGACCTGCGCGCGCTTGTCGAAATTACGCTGTACGTCAGCCACGGTCTTGGCACCATCTTTGGAAGCCATCGCTGCCTTCTTGACGGTCCCAAATTCCATGTAGGCAGGAATGGTCTTGAGGGCACCGACGGCTACCAGCACGATCATCATGCAAATCAGGGCAATGCCCAACATGCTCACGCCGCGCTGGGATTGAATGGTGTTTTCCATGGCAGTTCCCCCTATACCTGTGTCATTTATTCAAACCCGCCAACGCGGGACAAATCAAAACTCAAGCCGCCCGTCCAGTTCATCCAGATCCCAAATGCCTTGCCCACAATATTGGCTTCCGGCACAAACCCCCAGAAGCGGCTGTCTTCGGAATTATCCCGATTATCGCCCATCATGAAGTAGTGACCGGGTGGTATGGTACAGATGACACCAGCATTATTGTAGAGGCAATTCTCGCGATTTGGAAAAGGTGCGGCCGAATGGATGAATGATGGCGCATCCTCATCGTTGAGCACTCTGTGCCGCTTGCCGCCGAAGATCTCTTCGAACTGCTGTGCGTAGCTGGCACGCTCCTTATGCAGGTAGTCGGGCAGCGTGGCGGTGGCAACAGCAACGCCGTTTATAGTCAGACGTTTGTTTTGGTAGGCCACCCGGTCCCCCGGCACTCCCACCACGCGCTTGATGTAGTCGAGGGAAGGATTGCGCGGATAGCGAAACACCATTACGTCGCCCCGCTGTGGGCTACCCATGTCAATCACTTTCAAGTTGACTACCGGCAGGCGCACCCCATACGTAAACTTGTTGACCAAAATGAAGTCTCCGATCAGCAGGGTCGGAATCATCGAACCGGACGGAATCTTGAACGGCTCAACCAGAAATGAGCGCAGCGCAAACACCACTGCAATCACCGGGAAAAAGCTGGCGGGAAACTCCAGCCACACCGGCGGCGTGCGCTTTTCGTTCGACAGACGCTGAACTTCCTTGTCACGATGGTCTTTGGCGTAGACCGCAGGATTAATCGCCATGCGCGCGTCCAGCGCCTTGACCTCTGCTTCGAAAGCCTGCTGGCGCCGCTTCTTGAACACAAAGAGGTCAGCAAACCAGAATACACCGGTAAACAGCGTTAGACACAACAGAATCAGAGCAAAGTTCATCAACCATCTACCTGCAAAATCGCGAGAAAGGCTTCCTGCGGTATCTCCACGCTACCGACCTGCTTCATGCGCTTCTTGCCGGCCTTCTGCTTCTCCAGTAGCTTGCGTTTACGGGAGATGTCGCCGCCATAGCATTTGGCGATCACGTTTTTGCGCAGTGCCTTGACATTTTCGCGCGCGATCACACCGGCGCCAATCGCCGCCTGAATCGCCACGTCAAACATTTGGCGCGGGATCAGGCCGCGCATTTTCGATACCAGTTCGCGCCCGCGATATTGGGCATTGGCGCGATGCACGATGATCGACAAGGCGTCAACCTTTTCCGCGTTGATCAGTACATCGACCTTGACCACGTCGGCGGCACGATATTCCTTGAATTCATAGTCCATGGAGGCATAGCCGCGCGAGGCAGATTTCATCTTGTCGAAAAAATCCAGCACGATTTCATTCAACGGCAATTCGTACGTCAGATGCACCTGGCGGCCATGGTAGGCCATGTTGATTTGGTTGCCGCGTTTGCTGTTGCACAGGGTCATGATCGCGCCGACGTATTCTTGCGGCATGAACAACTGCACCGTCATGACCGGTTCGCGAATCTCTTCGGTGCGCGCCGGATCGGGCAGTTTGTCCGGGTTGTCAATCACCAGCAATTCGCCGTTACGCATCAAAATTTCATACTTTACCGACGGCGCTGTCGTAATCAGGTCCATATCGAACTCGCGCTCAAGGCGCTCCTGCACGATGTCCATGTGCAGCAAACCGAGGAAACCGCAGCGAAAGCCAAAGCCGAGCGCCTGCGAGACTTCCGGCTCGAACTGCAGCGAGGCATCGTTCAACTGCAGTTTTTGCAGCGACTCGCGCAGGCTCTCGTACTGGTTGGACTCAACCGGAAACAGGCCCGCGAACACCTGCGGCTGGACCTCCTTGAACCCTGGCAATGCCTTGGCTGCCGGCTTTTCGGCGAGGGTGACAGTGTCGCCCACTTTGGCCGCCTTGAGTTCCTTGATGCCGGCCACGATGAAACCGACTTCGCCAGCCGAAAGACTCTGGCGCTGCAGCGACTTGGGTGTAAACACGCCCACCTGCTCACACAAGTAGCTGCCGCCCGACGCCATCAACTTGATACGGTCTTTGGGCCGCAGACTGCCTTCCATCACGCGAACCAGCATCACCACACCAACGTAATTGTCGAACCAGGAATCAATAATAAGAGCCTGAAGAGCGTTGGTGGGTGAGCCTTTTGGCGGGGGCACCCGCTTTATCATGGCTTCAATGATGTCGATCACCCCCGCGCCGGTCTTGGCGCTGGCGCGCACGGCATCCTGCGCATCGATACCGATCACGTCTTCGATTTCGGCAATCGCGTTCTCGGGATTGGCCGACGGCAAATCGATCTTGTTGAGTACCGGCACCACTTCGACGTTGAGATCGAGCGCGGTGTAGCAGTTGGCGACGGTCTGCGCTTCCACTCCCTGGCTTGCATCAACGACCAGAAGCGCCCCTTCGCAGGCCGACAGCGAGCGACTCACTTCATAGGAAAAATCGACGTGGCCGGGGGTATCGATCAGATTGAGCTGATAGACCTGCCCGTCACGCGCCTTGTAGCTCAGTGCCGCCGTCTGTGCCTTGATCGTGATGCCGCGCTCGCGCTCAAGATCCATTGAATCGAGCACCTGCGCTTCCATCTCGCGGTCCGACAGGCCGCCGCACAGTTGGATGATGCGATCCGCAAGCGTCGACTTGCCGTGATCAATGTGGGCGATGATCGAAAAATTACGAATATGCTGCATAAAAAATGACAAGGGCGCGGCGTGGCAATCCACGCGTCGCGCCCTGATAGACCTTCACAAAAACTGCAGGTAAGGAGCCATTTTAGCGCAAAGCATCTACGCCGCCCCGTCGATCCCGGCGCCCTCCAAAGGGCTACTCCAGTCTCAGCGGCGCTCCGGACGCACGGTGATGTATTGCGACGATTCGCCGCGCCGCACCAGCAGCGCAGCCACTTTGGTGCGATCCAGTTTGCCCACCAGATCGTTGAACTGCTTGGCGCTGGTCAGATCAGTGTTCTGGATCGACATGATCACGTCCCCGGCGCGCAGACCCGCTCGGGCAGCGGCGCCTTCTACCGCATCGACCAGCACACCGCGCTCCACTTTCAGTTCCCGGCGCTTGGCGTCGCTCAACTCGGAGACCACCAGCCCTAACGCGTTAGCCTCCGCCCTGCTGTCCTTGGGTGCGGGTTTGCCGTCAGCGCCGCTGCGCCCGCCGCGCTGAGCGGTGCGTTCCGGCTCCATTTCGCCTAGAGTCAGGCTGATATCGCGCGTCGCACCATTGCGCCAGACCTGCACCAGTACCCGCTGGCCTGGTCGCGTATTACCCACAATGCGCGGCAAATCGGTGTGCTTGTCCACGGTCTTGCCATCAAACTTGAGGATCACATCCCCCTCCTTGAGACCTGCCTTCTCGGCGGCACTCGCGGGAATCACCTTTTCCACTACGGCGCCCGACGGGGTCTTGAGACCAAGAGACTCAGCCACGTCCTTGTTTACCGCGCCGGGCTGCACCCCGAGGAAACCACGCGTCACGCGCCCGGTAGCCTTGAGTTGGTCACCAACGCGCATTGCCTCATCAATCGGAATCGCGAACGAGATGCCCTGGAAACCGCCCGAGCGGCTATAGATCATCGAGTTGATGCCCACCACTTCGCCACGCATGTTGATGAGCGGCCCACCCGAATTGCCCGGATTGATCGCCACGTCAGTCTGGATGAACGGCACGTACTCGCCGGTGTCTCGGCCCTTGGCGCTGACGATGCCTGCGGTCACCGTATTGTCGAGTTCAAAAGGCGAGCCAATCGCCATCACCCATTCACCAACACGCAGGCGGTTGGAGTCGCCGATGGTCACCGCAGGCAATCCGGACGCTTCGATCTTCAAAATAGCCACGTCAGTGCGCTGGTCGGCACCCACCAGTTTCGCCTTGAACTCACGCTTGTCAGTGAGGCGTACGTAGATGTCATCAGCGCCGCGCACGACGTGCGCATTGGTCATCACGAAGCCATCAGCGCTGAGCAAAAATCCCGACCCAACGCCAGACGGCACTTCCTCGCCACGTTCACGGTCAGGCGCCTGCCGAGGCTCGGCGTCGTCGCGGCGCGGTGCGCGCTCGTTGCGTTCGCCGCGCTGTGCGGGTGGGCACATCCACGGAAAGAATTCACAAAAGGGATTGGCCTGATCGCCGCCACCTTGGCCACCGGGGGCACCAAAGCCACGCTGCCCCGCGCGGCCGCCTACTACGGTCTGGGTGGTGCGGATGTTGACCACGGTCGGCCCTACCTTGTCGACCAGATCGGTAAAGTCGGGCAGTGCACGCGTCTGTGCGAACCCAACTTCGGAGAACGGCAGAAACGCGCACACAGTGAGAGCTACTTGCAAAAAACGCTGCATAAAATTCCTCATCTAAAGCGGGATGTCAACAGTGACTCAATGACGGGGCTACGGCTCGCTGCGCTTTGCTGTGGCAGCGGCGGGTTTGAACTCAATGGCGCGTGCAATCCGCGTCACGCAGGCAGCGGGCGCCTCCCCCAGAACGGTGACCACATGATCACCCAGCGTTCGCCGGTACACATTGGCCGCACCATGGACTGCCGCGCCATCGCGCACCTTTGCCCCGGGACGGACCGGTTCGACGAACACCGACACTGAACTCAATCCATCGGAGAACACCACCTGCCCCAACTCGACGCCATCGCCACGGCTGCGCTTCATTTCCGAAATTTTACGAAAGCCAGGAATCGCCGCTTCTATTTTCCAACCGGCTTCGGCCAAATTGGCGTCCGACACCTGTGCACTGGCAACCCGCCAATCGCGGCCACCGTCACGACGCGCAAAGCGAGAGTGATACTTCTCGATGATGCCACCGATCTCCACCTGGGTAAAACCGATCTGCTCTACCACGTCACCCTTCTCGTTGAACATCTGGGCTTTTAGCAGCAGGCCCGTAGTCATATCCGCCCACAGCTTGTGCCCGTAGCGCATTCCATCCTTGGGCTCGAGCAGCAAAACCTGGCATTCGAGCCCGGCGATGCGCTGGGTATCCCATTTGCGCACGGTGTAGTTCTCGGCAAGTTTTGTGGCTGAAAGACTTCCCGTCGCGGCGAGCGGTACCGTTGCGGGCATGCCACCCTGCCCAGGACCACCCCCGGCAGAGCCGATGGCAGGTTGCGCAGCAGCAGGCCCAGCAGAGGGCGAGGGGACCAGCAGCGGCTCAACCCCCAGCGCCGGAAAGCCGGGGCGGCTGCGGCGCTTTTCAATCAATACCGTTTTCGTATCGGGGAAAAAACTCCGAACCTCATCATTGACCCGCACCACCACTACCGGCGCCCCCTCGAGCATCTCAAGCCGTTCACGCTCGCCACCACCATCAACCATGTGCGTGATGCGCGACGTCTGCGGCTGTCCACCCTGCTGCAAATAGACGAATGTGCCGGTGTAGTTGAGCTTTTGCGCTGCCTGGCTGATACGCTCAAGCCATTGCAATGCATCCAGATTGGGATTGGCCCACGCAGCGGTTGCGAGCGCTGCGAATAGTGCGCCGATCAGCACCTTGCCGGCATGGCAATGCAAGCTATTGGCCGTCATAACCCGCCGTGCGCACATGCGAGACGACACCGCGCATGGCCAAGCCGGCCGAATAGTGCCGGTGCGCCATCAAATACTCGCTTGATACGGAACGTAACGCGAGGTCAGGCGACATCGTTGGTGACATCTGCCCCGGCAACACGGCAACCGGCGCGGCTGTTGCTGGCAGCACGGCGGCGGCCACTTGCGCCGAGGACTGCCGTGATACTGGGGTCGCCACCGCCACAATCGGCGCCTGGACGGGCGCCGTTGCGGTTTGCCCGGCATCACGAGGCGGGAGCACGAGCAAACCTGCTGTCACCACAGCTGCGATACTCGCCGCAACCGCCGTTGGCAAGCGCCAGCGTTGAACGGCGACCGGCTTCGATACTTCTGGAACCAGCAAAAAAGGCTCATCGGCCAGTCGCGCCTTAAACCGGCTGCCAAATCCGCCGGTCAGGGGCACCGCATCGTCACTGCGCAGTGCATCACCGATACAGTGATAGACCAGCCAGTTGTCGCGGGCAGCACCATCGGATTTGAGAGACTGTAGCAAATGGTCACGATCGTGAACCGACAGCTCCCCATCCATGTACATGGACAGAACGGAAGCGGCTTCGCGCTCGATCTCTTTTTCAGTATTCAAGGTTCCGCTCCTTCTTGTCCAGATTCTTCGCGCCTCACCAGCGTTGGTCCTTATTGGTACCGAGCAGCGGGCGTAAATCTGCTGCGATCGCTTCTCGCGCCCGAAATATCCGCGAGCGCACGGTGCCAATCGGGCAATCCATCACATCTGCAATCTCATCGTAACTCATGCCTTCAATTTCGCGCAGGGAAATTGCCGTACGCAGTTCCTCGGGCAGACGCGCCATGGCTGAATTGACCGTATCGGCAACTTGCCGTGACATCAGAATCGACTCAGGTGTATTGTTGTCCCTTAGTTGCTCGGCTTCCTCAAAAGTTTCCGCTTCTTCGGCGTCTTTTTCCGTGCTGGTAGGCGCGCGCCGCCCTTGGTTCATCAAATAGTTCTTGGCCGAATTGACGCCGATCCGGTACAGCCAGGTATAGAACGCGGATTCGCCACGAAACTGGGGCAACGCCCGGTACGCTTTAATGAACGCCTCCTGCGCCACATCCTCGACTTCCGCCGGGTCACGCACGAGACGCCCGATCAGGCGCGCAAGCTTGCGCTGGTACTTGGCGACCAGCAGCTCAAAGGCATGCTTTTCGCCGCGCTGGGCGCGCGCAACCAGTTGCTGGTCAACGTCGCGTTCTGACAATTTTTTCCTTGAGTGGGTGCCGGTTAGCCAGCCAGAATAACATTGCGCGCCGCAGCAAATGCCTTAACGCCGCGCAATATCGTTCAGCCGTGTCCGATTGCGTTCAACCAGCGACCTACACGGCAGCGCATTGGGGTAGGCAGCGCACCCGCCAGAAGCATTACCGTGCACGCAGCCGCTGGCGATGCCAGGCGCAATATCAGGGTGTCACCAGCGGCAAACGCTGAGGCCAGCATGCCCTGATGATTCCCTGTCGCGTTTGACCATCGGCACACCCCGTCCGGGTCCAGAAACAATGTCTGCCCATCATTACGCGGTCGCCGATAGCCGGCAACCAGAGCCATCAACAGAGCGAATAGCGCAGGCCACATCGCGTCGTGGAGAAACAGTCCGACTGCCACGCCCAATGAGCAGCACAGCACTGCCGCCGTAATAAGCGGCAGTCCGCCCGGCGTCGCCGGCAGGTCGAATTGCGGTTTCTGCGCGATCAAATGCGCTTCAACACCAGCGTGCTGTTGGTGCCGCCAAAGCCAAAGGAGTTGGACACTGCCACCCTTACCGGCATGTCACGCGCCGTGTTGGCGCAGTAATCGAGATCACACTCCGGATCCTGATTATCCAGATTGATGGTCGGCGGCGAAATCTGGTGCTTCACCGCCAGAGCACTGAACACGGTTTCAATGCCGCCCGCTGCGCCCAGCAGATGTCCGGTCATCGACTTGGTGGAATTGACCACCAGTTTTTTGGCGTGAGCACCGAAGGCCAGTTTGACCGCCTCGGTTTCGTTTTTGTCACCCAGTGGCGTAGAGGTGCCGTGCGCATTGACGTAATCGACCTCATCAGGATTGACGCCGGCATTGCGGATCGCATTGAGCATTGAGCGCCGCGGACCACTCTGATCCGGCGCAGTGATGTGATGAGCATCGCCGGTCAAACCGTAACCCGCCAGTTCACAATAAATCTTGGCGCCACGCGCACGCGCGTGCTCATATTCTTCCAGTACCACGACACCAGCGCCTTCACCGAGCACAAAACCATCCCGATCCTTGTCCCACGGCCGACTGGCGGCCTGCGGATCGTCATTGCGCAACGAAAGCGCGCGTGAGGCCGCAAAGCCACCAATCGCAAGACGGGTAATCGTGGACTCGGCACCACCTGCGAGCATCACGTCGGCATCACCGTACTCGATCAGGCGTGCCGATTCGCCGACGCAATGATTGCCGGTGGCACACGCGCTTACACAGGCGAGGTTTGGGCCTTTCAATCCAAAAATGATCGACAGATGCCCGGAAATCAGATTGATGATTGACGATGGAATGAAAAAGGGCGAGATGCGGCGCGGGCCGCGCTCCAGCATCGTTGCGTACATTTCCTCGATCATGCGCAGGCCGCCAATGCCGGAACCGACATTGACGCCAATGCGTTCGCTGTTGGTCTCGGTTACGGCCAAGCCAGAATCCTGAAATGCCTGCATGCCGGCAGCGATGCCATAGTGCATGAAGGTATCCATGTGGCGTGCTTCCTTGGCCGGCACATAGAGTTCGAGGTCAAAACCCTTCACCTCGCCGGCGATATGGCAGGCAATCGCTGCCTTTTCGTCTGCGGGATCAAAGCGCGTAATGCGCGTGATGCCCGACTTGCCAGCCTTGGCATTTGCCCACGCCTCGGCGACGCTATTGCCGATTGGGCAGATGATGCCCAATCCGGTAATGACTACCCTGCGTTTTTCACCTGCAAAAGCCACTGTGCTGCTCCCGCCTTGCGTATATCCTGCTTGCTAGTCGTAGGGACCGCGACGTCTGATTGACCGAATGCCTAATTGCCGAGTGCTGCGGCCAGGACTGCAGTGGGTCAGGCCTTCTTGTGCGAATTGACGTAGTCGATGGCTTGCTGCACGGTCGTTATTTTCTCGGCATCTTCGTCGGGAATTTCAGTTTCAAATTCATCCTCCAGCGCCATCACGAGCTCGACCGTATCAAGGGAATCAGCCCCCAGATCGTCGACAAACGACGACTCGTTTTTGATTTCTGCTTCGTTGACGCCTAGTTGCTCGGCAACAATTTTTCTGACGCGCTGTTCGATGTTGTCCATACGACGAGCCCTTCCCGTTTATAAGAATAAAAGCGGCGCGATTGTAGCAGTTTTACTCTGTCACACCGCGCCTCAACAGCGCCCATGTCACCGCCCGCTGCACTGCAAAATCCGCCGCGCTACAAGTACATGCCGCCGTTGACATGCAGCGTCGTGCCGGTAATGTAGGACGCTTGCGGAGACGCCAGAAACGCCACCGCAGCAGCCACATCAGCCACCACGCCCAAGCGCCCCAGCGGAATCTGCGCCAGCAACGCAGTGGTCTGCGCCTCCGTCAACGAGCGCGTCATATCGGTTTCGATAAACCCGGGTGCGACGCAATTGACCGTGATGTTGCGGCTGCCGAGCTCGCGCGCCAGCGCCCGGGTCATACCCGCCACGCCCGCCTTGGCCGCCGCATAGTTGGCCTGGCCCGCATTCCCGCTGGCGCCGACCACCGAGGTGATATTGACGATGCGCCCGTAGCGCTGCTTCATCATCGGCCGGATGGCGGCGCGGCTGGC
>JANLTL010000368.1:0-1634 GCA_031362905.1 Burkholderiales bacterium
CATCGAGCGCGGTGGTTGGCTCATCGGCAATCAACACTTCGGGTTCGGCGGCGAGCGCAAGTGCGATCATCACGCGTTGTTTCATTCCGCCCGACAACTGAAACGGATACTCCGTCAGTCGCCGTTCGGGGTCAGGGATGCCGACGCGCTGCATCCATTCGAGCGCACGTGCTGCAGCAGACGCACCCTTGGCAATCGAGTGACGCTCCAGCACCTCCACAATTTGCTGGCCACAGGTGAGCACCGGATTGAGGCTGGTGGCTGGTTCCTGAAAGATCATGCCGATGCGCGCGCCCCGCACATCGCGCATGTTGTACTCCGGAAGACTGAGCACGTTGGTGTCTTCGAGCGCCACGCTGCCGGAGGCGATCCAGGCGGCTTCGGGCAACAGGCGCATGATCGACAGCGCCGTCATCGATTTGCCGCAGCCGGATTCACCGACGATGGCAAATGTCTCACCCCTGCGAATTTCCAGGTCGACGCCATCGAGCGGACGCACGATACCAGCCGAGGCATCGATGCGGGTATGCAGATTGGTTACGCGCAGTGCGGTCTCGGGGCGATCTACCGCAAGTGCCACTGGCGCTGTTGTCGTCACCGCACTCATTTCGACACCACCCGCATCAGGCCGAAGCGTGGGCGCTTGACGACGAGGCGCGGATCAAACGCATCGCGCACCGCATCGGCGAATAAATTGGCGGCCAGCACCAGTGCAAACATGAAGAAGAACGCTGCCGCAAGTGACCACCACACCATCGGCTCACGCGACATTTCCAGCCGCGCCGCATTGATCATGCTGCCAAAGCTGGTCATGGTGGGGTCGACACCGACGCCGACATAGGACAACACCGCTTCGGTCAACACCATGCCCGAAAAGTCCATCACTGCACTGATGATGACGATGTGCATCACGTTGGGCAATAGATGGCGCACGATGATGCGGAAGCGCGATACACCAAATGCCTGCGCCGCCTGTACGTATTCAAGCTCGCGCAGCTTGAGCGTTTCGCCGCGCAGCAGACGGCACAGCCCGGTCCAACTGGTCACACCAAGAATAAAGCACAACGCCAGCAGGCGGAAATCGGCGCGCTCGACCGCAGTCTGAAACAGTTGCGGGTTGGTATCAATGTACACCTGCATCATCAGCACGCTGGCGGCAATCAGCAACACGCCCGGCACTGAATTGAGGGTGGTGTATACGTACTGGATCACATCGTCAACCCACCCGCGCGAATAACCGGCGGTAATGCCGAGCAACACGCCCAACGGCAGCATTACCAGCGTAGTAAGGGTACCGATCAACATGCCAGTGCGAATGCTTTTCAAGGCGAGATAGAACACATCCTGCCCCACCTTGTCGGTACCGAGAAGGTGATAGCGGCTACCGAGCGTGACCGCTACGCCCGCGAGCATGCAGATCACCAGCAGCGTGATGAGTACGGCGCGCCACGGTGTATCGGTCTCACCGCGCCATACGGCCCGCCAAGCGTGAACGAGACTGCCGCTGTCGGCATCCTTGTTGCGAGCGGCAGTCAGCGACAACAAGATGAATGCGAGCACCAGCCAGACGACGGCGCCCAGCACCACGCCTCGGGACCTACGCGAAATGGATGATGGACAGAAGTATCGTGCCA
>JANLTL010000413.1:0-5781 GCA_031362905.1 Burkholderiales bacterium
GACCAATCCGAAGGTGCGTACCGGTAAAAAATCGTTGACGCCCGAACAGCAAAATCTCAAAGCCCTGATCCTGTCAGTGCTCGATGTGGTGCGCGATGAGTCAGGCAAGGACGCCGCCGTGCGGCTGGTGTTCGAGCCCAAGACCGCCAAGATCGACCAGACCGAATTCATGACGACCCTGCTGGCGCACACGAGCATGGAGTCCTCGGCGTCGATCAACATGGTGATGATCGGTCTCGATGGCCGGCCGCGCCAAAAACCGCTCAAGGAGGTGCTGGCGGAGTGGGGCAATTTTCGCGTTGACACCGTGACCAGGCGCACCGAATTTCGTCTGGGCAAAGTGAATGACCGCATTCACATCCTCGAAGGCCGCATGATCGTGTTCCTGAACATCGACAAGGTGATCAGGATCATTCGCGAGAGCGACGAGCCGAAAGGCGCTCTGATCAAGGCGTTCAAGCTGTCGGATCGTCAGGCTGAGGACATACTGGAAATTCGACTGCGCCAATTGGCGCGTCTCGAAGGCATCAAGATCGAGCAGGAACTGAAAGACTTGAAGATCGAAAAGAAAGGCCTGGAGCATTTGCTGGGCGACGAGTCGGCGATGAAGAAACTCGTCATCAAGGAAATCGAAGCCGACGCCAAGCAGTTCGGCGACGCACGCCGCACGCTCATCGAAGAAGCTGGCAAGTCGGTGGTCACGCAGACTGTTGTGGATGAACCGGTCACCGTGATCTTCTCCGAGAAAGGCTGGGTGCGCGCGCGCAGCGGGCATGGCCACGACGCCACGCTGTTCAGCTTCAAGGAAGGCGATGGCCTCTACGGCGCGTTCGAGTGCCGGACGGTGGATCACGCAATTTTGTTCGGCTCCAACGGGCGCGTGTACTCGGTGGCGGTGGGCGCGCTGCCCGGCGCGCGCGGTGACGGCGTGCCGGTCACCACGCTGATCGATCTCGAAGCCGGTACACGTATCGTGCATATGCTGGCAGGCAATGGCGAGCAGACTGCGTTGCTGGCGGCGACCAACGGCTATGGCTTTGTCTGCCGCATCACCGACATGCTCTCGCGTACCAAAGGCGGCAAGGTGTTCCTCAAGATGGACGCCGCGCATGAGCCGGTGCGCCCGGCGGTGATCGCCGCAGGGGCTGCGCGCGTCGCCGCGATGGGGACCGGCCAGCGTTTGCTGGTGTTCAAACTGGACGAAGTCAACGCGCTGGCCGGTGGCGGGCGCGGCGTGATCTTGCAGGAACTCGACCTGAAAGAAAAGCTGCTCGCCGTGTCTGTATTCGGCGCAGCGGGTTTGCTGGTCGAAGGTGCGGGCCGTGGTGGCAAAGAGTTCAACATTTCGCTCGAACCGCGCGCCCTCAAACCTTACGAAGCCAAGCGCGCGCGCAAGGGCAAGTTACTGGTTGAGAAAATCAAGGCGGCAGGGCTGCAGCCGCTCTGATGTTCGATGTGCGTTGCGCGGTTTGGCTTAACGGCCGGCCTTGATCAAGCGGTCGTTTTGTGCCTGCAAGGGCCGCGCGTTCATCGGGTATGGCGCGGCGAAGTGGCCAATTGCTGCTCCGTGCCTGCGGTGAGGAGCACCACCACCAGAGCGAGTCTGCCCTGCGCACTCTTGTGCACCAGATGGGCGACCATGGCGAATAAAAAGACACCGGCTGTGTGATGGCGAGCAACTCTTCACGAGCCACACCGTCAAGGGTGTCGAACAGGGGCATGGCTCGCGGCGCCGGGAGGAGTGACATGCTGTGGCAGGTGGGGAAAGCGGAACGTTGGCAGGTTGCGCCAAATCGAATCGGCGGGAGATTCGGCAATAATTGCGGCTATCCTAACAGCACAGCATTTCAAACACGATATTCATGCCCAAACCCGGTGCCAAAGTATTGCTGAGTGTCATTGCGCTGCTGGCGGCGTGTGCGGTTGCGGTGCGTGCGCCAGTTGATGAGCCGTCGCCCAATCCAGAGAAGCCGCATCACACCGCGCAGGGCTTTCGCAACAATTACCTGGCGGCCCTCGGCAATAGCGGCAGCAATTTTTGGAAATGGCAGTGGCAGCGCACCTGGGCCGGCCTGCCCAAGCCGCCCGAGAAGGGCTATGCGTCTGTGTTTCCCGTGGTCAAGCCGGACGTAGCCTGGCTCAGGGCCAACCGCAGTGAGACCACGGCCACCTGGATTGGCCACGCCACGGTGTTGATGCAGGTGGCCGGGGTCAACATCCTCACCGACCCGCACCTGACCGAGCGTGCCTCGCCAGTGTCATTTGCCGGGCCCAAGCGCCGGGTACCGCCCGCGCTCACCTTCGACGAGTTGCCACATATCGACATGGTGGTGATCTCGCACAATCATTATGATCACCTCGACGAGGGCACGGTGCGGCGTCTGGCGCTGCAGCCGGGCGGGAGCCCGCGTTTTTTCGTGCCGCTCGGCAATCGCGCGTGGTTCAAGCAGCTTGGGATTGATGACGTGGTCGAATTGGATTGGTGGGACAAACAGGCCTTTAAAGGCCTGGAAGTGACGTTCACGCCGGTGCAGCACTGGTCATCGCGCAGCCTCAATGACCGCTTCGCCACGCTCTGGGGCGGCTGGCATATACGCGGTGACGCGGCGCGCACAGGCAGTGCAGCCGCGCAGCCTGCCATTGGAGTGGGAGCGGCGGCAGCGGTGGCAACTGCGCGTCAGTTCAGTTTTTTCTTCGCAGGCGACACCGGCTACTCGAAAGACTTCGCCGATATCGCACAGCGCCTGGGTGCCGTCGATTTTGCGATCCTGCCAATCGGTGCTTACGAGCCACGCTGGTTCATGGCATCCCAGCATGTGGATCCCGTCGAGGCAGTCAAAATTCATCGTGACCTCAAGGCACGGCAGTCGCTGGCGATGCACTGGGGTACGTTTGAGCTGACGGACGAAGCACTGGATGAGCCGCCAAGGGCACTGGCGCGGGCGCTGCAACAGGCCGGCGTGGACGTGGCGCGCTTCGCCGTGCTAAAGCATGGCGAGATGATGCGGATGCAATGAGGCATTCGCACCAAAGCGGGAAAGTGGGCAGGCCGGAAACCCTTGGTGGGAGCGGGTGGCGAGGAATCATTTGCCCTAAACCGTTGGTAGGAGCGGTTTTAACCGCGTTGGCATGTGTGATTGTCATGCAATCAGCGAGTGCCATGCCACCCCTCGAAGAGATGCGCGTGAAGAGTCTGATCGCGCGAGTAGCCGCCAGCGACGGGACTGTATTCATCCGCAACGGGCGCGACTACACTGCAGCTGACGCCGCCGAATTTTTGCGCCGCAAATGCGGTGAGCGCCTCGACAGTTATGCCGATGCTGAAGAATTTGTCAAGACCTGCGCGTCGCGCTCATCGACCAGTGGCGAGATTTACCGGATTCGCCTCGCCGGTATGGCCGAAGCGCTGCCCAGCGCCGAAGTCCTTGGGCGCTGGCTGGCAACGATACCGAAACGGTAGGCAGCGGTATGGCACAGTCATTCCAATCCCTTGGTCTTTCCTGTCGTTCGCGCTTGCCAAACCCGCCGCGACGCGGGAGAATCGCGGCATGAGCCTCCTTCAGCGCTTGATCAAACTCTTCGGCGGTGGCGCGGACGCCGAATTGAAGCGCGTGCGCGCGCTGATGTTTGCGCTTACCGCTGCCGGGCGCCGCGAGCTGGAGGCGGACGCTCACGGCCTCGACACGCGTTTGCGCGCGCTGCTCAAAGTAACTGACGGCAAGCGCGATGGCATGGAGTTGCTCACCTTGATCGAGTCAATGGGCGTTGACGAAGTCAGCCTGCTCAAGCTCTACGCATGGGGCTATATCGAGTCGACCAGCGAAGATGAAAATCAGCGTCTCGAGCATTTGATTGCGACCATGGACGGCATGCAGCAACCGGGCGTGCTGCCGGCAGCCGATCCGGGCCGCACGCTATCGTTCAAGGTGCTTGATCCCGCGCGCATGGCCGAAGAGGCGGCACGTCTTGACAATTCGATCCAGCGCCGCAAGAAAGCGGCGGCCGCGCAGCAGCGCAAGCGCATCGAGGTGGAGGGCTTGAACGCCTTCGGCATCCAGATGCTGGACGACCTCAATGCCAAGGGTGTCTTGGTGGATCATCTTGAAGAGGCCTATCCGAACCTCGTCAACCGTCTCGCACTGGCATTTGGTCAGCCGCGCGAGTTCATCACCATGGTCGACAGTCTGATGATGGATTCACGCGGTGGGCGCGAAGGTTTCTCGCTGGAAGTCATGCGCGATCTCGATGCCCTCAAGGCGGGCTTCATTCAGCATTTCGTGCCTCCTGGCGAGCGTGGCGCCTTCCTCTGAAACGAGCCGCGCATGGGGTGATGCCGCAGGCTGAGTTTCCGGCACGGGGAAGGATTAGAGACTCCACTCAAAAGCGGGGTGGGACTACTCTCGAAGCATGCTGCGCGGGCAAGGCGATGAGATAATCATCGCGTGTCACAGCACCATATCAAGCAACGCATCAACCAAGACACGAGCCCGCCGCGGAGGGACACGCGGGGCCTGAACAAACCAACCAAGGCTCGTTCCCATGAAATTTGACTACGTCATCACCGGCGCCGGCTCGGCCGGTTGCGTGTTGGCCAACCGATTGTCTGAAGACCCGTCGATCACTGTCTGCGTGATTGAAGCCGGCGCGCCGGACAACTCCGCGCTGATCATCGCCCCTGCCGGCCTGGCCCTCTTGGGTCCGCTGAAGCTTCACATGTGGGGCTTCGAGACGGTCGCGCAGCCTGGATTGAACGGCCGACGCGGTTATCAGCCGCGCGGCAAAGTCCTGGGCGGCTCATCGTCCACCAACGCGATGATTTATCTGCGCGGCCATCGCCTCGATTACGACGGCTGGCGCGATCAGGGCGCGCCCGGCTGGGGCTGGGACGACGTGCTGCCGTATTTCATCAAGGCCGAGCATAACGAGCGCGGTGCAGCGGATACGCACGCAGCCCTGCATGGTCAGGGCGGCCCGCTCAACGTGGCTGACTTGCGCAGCCCGAATGCGATAGCGCCAGTGCTGATGACTGCGGCACGCGAAGCGGGCTACCCGCTCACCGCTGACTTCAACACCGGCGACACCGAGGGCTTTGGCGCCTATCAGGTGACCCAGAAAGGTGGCGAGCGCTGGAGCGCGGCGCGCGCCTACCTGCATCCGGCGATGGCGCGGCCCAATGTGACGGTGATCACCGGTGCGCTGACCAAGCGTATCGTGTTTGAAACCGACGCGGGCGCCGGGGGCAGCGCGGGCATGCCGCGCGCCACCGGCATCGAGTTCGAACGTGATGGACGCCTCGAGACGGCCTATGCCGTGCGTGAAGTGCTGGTCTGTGCCGGTGCCTTTCAATCACCGCAACTGCTGATGTGTTCCGGCATCGGGCCAGGGGCGCATCTGGCCGAGCACGGTATCAAACCTGTCGTCGAACTGCCGGGTGTCGGCCAGAATTTGCAGGACCACATCGACTACATCATTAACCGTCGCCATCACAGTCTGGACTTGTTCGGCATGTCGCTCGGTGGCTTGTGGCGTCTCTTGCAGGAAATTCGCCGCTACCGGCGCGAGCGGCGCGGCATGGTCACCTCCAACTATGCCGAGACCGGCGGTTTCATCAAGACATTGCCGGATCTGGCCAAACCCGACGTGCAATTTCACTTTGTGATCGGCATGGTGGACAACCACAACCGCACCCGCCACGCCGGGCACGGTTACTCGCGCAAGTCCTGCGTGTACAGCTCGGGCCCAAGGTAGGGAGCAAACGCCGGTGCGTTAAGTATCTTGCGC
>JANLTL010000430.1:0-4711 GCA_031362905.1 Burkholderiales bacterium
CGCAGTCGTGTTCGGCAGCCCGGTGGTGGTCGACAATCGCCAGGGCGCCGGCGGCAATGTCGGCACGGCGCACGTGGCGCGACAGGCTAAGGATGGCCATACCCTGCTGCTCAATGCGCAGAGTGTGCAAACCATCAACCCGTTTCTGTACCGCAAGGTGGGGTTCGATCCGGTGAAGGACTTTGACCCGGTGATGGTGGTGGGCGTCGCTCCCTACATCCTGGTGGTGAACCCGTCGGTTCCGGCAAAGAACGTGCGCGAACTGGCGGCGCTGGCCAAGGCCCAGCCGGGCAAACTCAACTACGCCTCTTCAGGTAACGGCACGGTCAACCACATGCTCGGCGAAATGTTCAGGAAGGCGACCGGCACCGACATCGTGCATATTCCCTACAAGGGTGCAGCAGCTGCGGCGACCGATGTGATCGGTGGGCAGGCGCAAATTGCGTTTGGCAGCATCGCGGGGCTGCTGCCCTTCATCAAGAGCGGGCAGTTGCGTGCGCTGGGCGTGTGCACCGAAAAACGCACCGCGCTGGCGCCCGATCAGCCGACGTTACATGAATCGATTCCCGGTCTGCATGCCAATGCCTGGTACGGCTTGTTCGTTCCGGTCGGCACGCCCAAAGAAATCATCACCAAGCTGCACACGGAAATTGCCAAGGCGATGAATGACGCCGAGATGAAGGACAAGCTGACCAGTCTGGGTGTCGAGGCGGCACCCAGTACGCCGGATCAACTGGCCGCGCTGGTCAAGGACGACCTGGTGCGCTGGGCGAAGATCGTCAAGGAGTCAGGCGCGCAGCTCGATTGATCCGGGCACGTCTACCCGCATCTGCCCGCATCCCTGCGCGCACATCGGGCCAAACTTCGGCTGGGCAGTTCAATTGGCCCGCAGGGCGGCGATGCGCTCCTCAAGCGGTGGATGCGTCATGAACAGGCGCTTGAGGCCGTCGCCGACACCACCGGCGATGCCGAACGCAGCCATCTTGTCGGGCAGCGGCTGCGGGTGCAGGCTGTTGAGGCGCTGCAAGGCCGCGATCATGTTCTGACGGCCTGCGAAACCGGCGCCGCCCTGATCGGCAATGAATTCACGCCGGCGCGAAAACCACATGACGATGATCGAGGCGAGCACACCCAACACCAGTTCAGCGATGATCATGGTGACGAAAAATGCCGGCCCCTGGCCGCGCTCGGACTTGAAGATGATCTTGTCGACCAGATGGCCGATCACGCGCGAGAAGAACATCACGAAGGTGTTGACCACGCCCTGGACCAGCGCGAGGGTGACCATGTCGCCATTGGCGGCGTGCGCGACTTCATGCCCGAGCACCGCTTCGGCTTCCTCGCGCGTCATCTGATTGAGCAAGCCGGTCGATACCGCGATCAGCGAGCTGTTGCGCGTCATGCCGGTGGCGAAGGCGTTGACATCGGGCGCATCGTAAATGCCGACCTCGGGCATCTTGATGCCGGCCTTCTCCGAGTAGCGGCGAATCGTCTCGACCAGCCAGACCTCGGTGCCATTGGCCGGCGTCTCGATCACCTGCACCCCCATCGAGCGTTTGACTGACCATTTGGAAATGGCGAGCGAGATGAAGGAGCCGCCAAAGCCCATCACTGCGGCGAAGATCAGCAGCGAAGTGAGGTTGAGGCCGTTGGCGTTCAGATAAGGTTCCACGCCCAGCAGGCGCATGGTGACCGACAGCACTAGCATGATGGCCATGTTGGTGGCGAGGAAAAGGATGGTGCGTTTCATGGTGGTATTCCTGAATGGACGGGATGCAACTACTCTATGGTTGACCTGACCAAGATGGTGGCGGAAGACGCATTTTTCAACACGCTTGTGACTGAAATACCCCGCAATGGTTCCTCCGATTGAAGAGGGGTGGAGGGGAAGAAGAGAAGCGGGGATGCGCCGTGGCGGGCGCGATCATGCCGCAGCCGCAGCCGCAGCCGCAGGCTGCCGGGCCACGGATCTTGGTATGCTGTAGATTGGAAGCACGCCCACAATGTTTTGATCAACACAGGAGTGAATCATGGCGGAAGTCGGCAGCACAGCAGCAGAGTTCAAATTGAAGGCACACGATGGCAGCGAGGTGTCGTTAAGCCAGTATCGCGGCTCAAGGTGGGTGGTCATTTCGGCGTATCCACTCGCCTTCACCGGCGGCTGAAGCAATCAGACCTCATCCTTCAACCGTGCGTTGAAGCAATTTGCAGAAAAAAATGCGCAACTACTCGGGCTGTCGTGCGATCCCGTGCCCGCGCTCAAGGTTTGGGCGCAAAGCCTCGGCGGCATCGGGCATCCGTTGCTGTCGGATTTTCATCCGCACGGCAAGGCCGCGCAGGGCCTCGGCATATTCAATGCCGAAGGGGGCTTTCCGATGCGCTCGATCACCATCATCGATCCGCAAGGTGTCGTGCGCGCATTTCATCTCTATCCGGCGGGCGTGCTGCCGCTGACCAATGAGGTGCTGGCCGAACTGGTCAGCCTGCAGGGCGCATAGCGACATTTTCCGACATGGTGCCGAGCTGTTGGCCCGCGATGCGTGCAGCGGTGTTGATCGAATCGGTCAGGCCGAGGTGGCCATGTCCCACCGCCAGCAGCAAGGTGTAGCCGTCCGCGTCGGCGCGTACCACCGATTGCGCCCCGATCATGCCGCCGGGCGGGTAGGCGACGATCAGCTTGACGGGTTTGGATGGCCAGGTTTGGGCGGCGACGGGGCTGGCAGCAAACGCGAATAGTGCGACGTGTGCGGAGAGCGCGGCGAGTGCGGCGCCGAGGATCGGCCAATGACGGAATCGCATGGATTGGCTTTCTGAATCCTGATGGTCAACCAGGATGAAGCATTGTCAGCCTACGACGGCCGCCACGCATCCACGATTTGCGCACCCGTCGCTGCCCACACCCCCTTGCGCCCCATGATGTGGTCGAGGGCCTGTTCGAGCGCAGCAATGCGGTAGGGCTGGCCGGTGATCCACGGATGCAGTGAAATCGCCATGATGCGTCCGCCACTGTGCCCTGACTCGCGATACAGCACATCAAACTGGTCGATCAGCGCATCGCGAAAATCGTCTTCGGTGTGATGGTTGTTGATGAGAATCTGGTAGTCGTCGATGTCGCACGGATGCGGCATTGCCGTCACCGTGCCACTCTTGGTGGTGAAGGCATAGGGCATGTCGTCGTTGACCCAGTCGCACAGGTAGTCGCAGCCTGCCGCTGCCACCAGGTCAGGCGTGGCAAACGACTCCGATTTCGCAGGGGAGAGCCAACCGCGCACCTTCTGGCCGGATGCGCGGCGCAAAATGTCGAGCGTGGTGGTGACGAGACGCTGTTCTTCTTCGAACGGCAGGCCCTCGTAATGCAAATGGTCCATGTCGAGGCCGTTGGCAAGGATCTCCCAGCCCTTGTCGACACAGGCCTTGATCAGCGCCGGGTAGCGCATCGCCACCGCTGCGTTGGTCGCCACCGACGCCTTGATGCCGCGTGATTCAAGCGCCTTCATGATGCGGAAAATGCCGACGCGGTTGCCGTAGTCGCGCAGGGTGTAGTGGCGCAGGTCGGGGTAGGACGTGACCATCGCGCCCGGCGGTTTGAAGGGCTTGCCTTTCATGTCCAGCGGAAACCATTCGAGCGCGGGAATCACCCACAAGGCCACGCGAGCGCCCTCCAACACTCCGCTGCGCTCCGGAGGCCAGGTGACCTTGGGCCGCGTGTGCAGTTGCGACCACGCATAGCGCTCGTGGTCCATGCCGTAGCGACGTTTGTCGTACTGCAGATAGCTGGCAGGCATCGTGTTGGTCGGGGTGCTCATAGCGGGGCCTCCGCAACCGGATGCGCGGCTTTCGCAAATGCGTCGTAATTGTTGTCGAGAAAGTGTTTGGCGATTTCGCGCCCGGTGGCAAGCCACACCTTGTCGTGGCCGCAGATGTAATCGAGCGCCTCCTCAAACGCTTTGATGCGGTACGGCCAGCCAACCAGATACGGGTGCAGCGGAATGCACATCACCGTGCCCGACTCGGCACCTTCTGCATACAGGCGGTCAAACTGGCGCTTGAGGATCTCGGCGTAGCGGCGCGGGCTCACCAGGTTGATGTTGTAGACGATCACGTCGTTCATTTCGAGCGAATACGGTATCGACGCCAGCCGTCCCTTCTTCACCTTCACCGGCCCCGGCTGGTCGTCATGGAACAGGTCGCACACGTAAGTGAGGCCCATGTCGGCCACCAGATCAAGCGTGTTGTCGGTGTAGGTGAGCGCCGGCGCCAGCCAGCCATCGAGCTTCTGCCCGGTGTGCTTTTTGATGGTGTCGATCGAATCCTGGATCACCGCGCGCTCCTGCGCTTCGGTCAGGTTGAACAGGTAACGCGTGTTGTAGGTGCCGTGCGAGTAAAACTCCCAGCCGCGATCCGCGCAGGCCTTGATGATCTCGGGATGGTGCTCGCACATCGCGACGTTGAGCGATACGCTGCCGCGAATGCCGCAACGGTCCATCGCCTCCATCATGCGCTGGAAGCCGGCACGGTTGCCGTAGTCGCGATAGGAATAGTTGAGCACATCCGGTGCGGGGCGCGCCCACGCGCCGCGCGAGGGATTTTTCGGCGGGTCGAGTTCGTAGAACTCGATGTTGGGTGCCACCCAAAACGCGACACGCGCGCCGTTGGGCCAGGTGATCTTAGGGCGGCTGCCGTCGTTCGGCAGGTAATCGTAGAGTTTTGG
>JANLTL010000718.1:0-2191 GCA_031362905.1 Burkholderiales bacterium
GATCGGCTCCGGCATATTGCGGCGGATGCTGCCAGGTGTCTGGGCATGCAGTACCGAGCCCGCTGCCAGCGCGTAGTAGCCGACGACGTCAGAGCCGGCACAGACCACAAAGGTGCGCGACGCCCCATCAATCTGATTGCGCAAGGCGCGCTGCTTGAGCCAATTTTCCAGTGCCGGTTCGGTACAGGCAAACGCGTCAAGCCGGTGCGCTGCCGACAACGGCGCTGGCGCTGTTATCCGTGCGGAATTCAGCGTTCCCAAAGCGTTTTGCGGCCGAGCAACTTGGCCAGGGCCTTGTTGTTTTTCAGCGGCGCATCCAGCGCTTGGACAAACCGGCGGTGGCGCTTGGCGTCGAGCACAAACAGGGTGCGGTCAAGCAGGACCTGCTGGGCTTTCTCGCTGGCGGCATCGAGCATGAACTCGGTGCGGCTTTGGCCTTGCACCTGCGCAGCCTGGTCGATCAATGCGCGCTTCGCGGCGGGTGCGCGCAGGTTGATCACTGATGGGCGTGAAGCAGTGAGGGCGCTCATGGCGGGTTCCTTGATTGGATTTACGGACAATGCGTGAAACCGGATTATAGAACTTGTATACACAAATGCAACACAGCCCGAAAGGGCTAGCGCCAATCCAGATTTCAAGGCACGAACGCATCGAGCTTTTCTCCAAGGCGCAGGGCGCATCGAAGAAAGTGATTGATCAAGCGTTGCAGGCCGCGTAAGTCGCGCCCCTCAAGAATGGCTCTGGGAGCGGCGCGCAGGCATCGATGGAGCCAGAAGCGTTGGTGGGAGCGGATAGTGGCAGCACGATGATTCTCATTGTTGCCCGGCCTCGTATTCCCCGTGGCGCGGTCGCCAGCGCAGCCCAGCGCGTGCGGCTACTCGTCTGCGGATTCCCTGCGTGCAATTTGGCGTGCTTCAATCTCAAGGCGCAGGCGTTCGATTTCCGCGCGTTTTGCAGCTGGCGTGCCCCAGGCCTCAGAGGGTCGGCGCAGTAGTCCACCAGGCGTTGGGTGCAGGCGTTGCAGATCGGCATCCGCGTCACGCGCAGGTAGTTTTGGCATTGGCTTGCCGTCACGGCCCGCAATAACCCCCGCCGCCCTGGCGATCAGATTTTCCTTCGGAGCGGCAGGCGGCGCTTCCGCTTGACTCCACGCAATTGGCGGCGGCAGCGCCGCGCCGGCACCAGCCGCCCACAGCGCATTCGCCAGAGGCCAGTGGCCGGGGTCGGCCAATTCGCGCACCAGCGGCAGGTTGAGTGCGGTGTAGACCGGTTGCCAGGTTTCGCTATCGCGCACCCGGCGGCGCAGCGCCAGAGCGGGATTGAACTGATACCAGCCGTGTCCGATACGTTTGAACAGGTGCCGGTTGTAGGCATAGTCGCGCCCGGTTTCGTTGCGCGCCAGCACGCCCGAGAGGTGCGGGCGGCGCTTGCGTTCGGCGCGCAGCACGCTGGCCGGCAAGTTTTTCCAGGCCGCCAGCACCGCACTGCTGTCGAACCCGCCACGGCCGATAAAGGCACTGGAGGCGAAGGCCGGGCGAAACAGCACCCATAGGGTCTGAAACAGGAAGTATTCGGAAATGTGCCGCTCCAGGCGCACCAGGCGTCCGCCCGCCATCACGTCAAGCGCGGCCGGTGCGATGCGCTCATACAGCGCGGCAAACGGACCCTGCGCGAAGGCGGTGTGAAGGAAAGCCTCGCGCATCGCCCAATGCAGGGCGTTTTGTCCAAGATGATCGGTCGCCTCGGGATTGGCGCCGCGCGCGAGCAGGGCGTCGACCAGGGGCAGATTGCCGGCCGCAGCGGCGGCAATCAGGGGCGTCTGGTTCATCGGGGAGCGGTGCTCGATGCCGTAGCGGTCGCATTGCTGCAATACTTCCTTGGTGTTTTTGGCGAAATAGCTGCTGTAGTGTTTGCGCCCCAGGCTGGCGCGCTGCGCGAAGTAGAGGCGCGGAGTGCCGTACCCGCTGTCATCGCCCAGCCGCAGCGCCAGCACTGGTTCGTGATAGCAGGTGGCGTATTCGTAAAGTTGCGCGCGCGGCTTGCCGCCCGGCACCCGTTCGCGCAACACCTTGACCAGCAGTTCGCGCAGGCGCACTTCGTCGAACACCGGCCACGGCACCGGCACCTCTTTAAGAATGGTGGTGCGGATGGCGTCGGCTTGCTCCTGCTTGCCCTGCAGTTCGAGCCGGCG
>JANLTL010000474.1:0-3050 GCA_031362905.1 Burkholderiales bacterium
TGAAAAAATGAGTCTCCAGGGCAAGGTGGCGTGGGTGACAGGCGGCGGCAGCGGCATCGGCCTTGCCGGTGCTGTTGAGCTGGCCAAAGTGGGCGCGCGCGTGGTCATTTCGGGGCGCGAAGCCCCCAAACTGGTCGAGGCAATCAAGGACGCCGAACGGCGCGGCGCCCCTGCGGGCAGCATCACCGCCGAGCCGCTGGACGTCGCCGACCGCCATGCGGTTCAGCGCGTCGCCGACAAGATTCAGGCTGAGCTCAAACGGGTCGACATTCTCGTCAATAGCGCGGGGGTCAATTTCCCCAAGCGCTACTGGACCGAGACCGATGCGGAAACCTTTGAAAAAGTGGTTGCCATCAATCTCAACGGTGCGACCTTTTGCACGCTTGCGGTGTTGAAGGGCATGCAGGCGCGGCGCGAAGGCACGGTGATCAACATTTCGTCATTCGCCGGCTGGCATTTCAGCTACCTCACCGGCCCCGCCTACATCGCCAGCAAGGCTGGGATGATGGCGCTCTCGCACTCGTTCAACATCGAGGAATGCGTCAATGGCTTGCGCGCGACGGCAGTGTGCCCTGGTGAGGTCTCGACGCCGATCCTCAAGAAGCGTCCGGTCGAACCGAGCGCTGAAGACAAGGCGCGCATGCTGCAAGAAGACGACATGGGCAAGACCATCCTGTTCATCGCCACCATGCCGCCGCACGTGTGCATCAATGAACTGGTGATCACGCCGGTGTGGAACCGCATATACATGGGTGGGGCGGAGATTGTGCGCAAGTAGCTGATCGATTGAGTTTGAAGGAGACCTGAATGTCACGCAATCACGCTTCGGAAACCGGATTGACCGCTCGCCCCGCGCTGATTCCCCAAGCCGGTCGCGGCTGGCCGCAAGACCGTGCTGCCTTTGCCGCCTATTGGCAGTCGGTGCAGACGCAACTCGAGAGGATGCCGGCCAAGGCGCAGCGATCGTCCGTTGAGCAGGCGGCGGCGCAAGTGCTGCTCGATGACACGCGTGCGAGCCGTGAAGCGTTTCTGCGATGCCATGTCACCCAGGTGTATGACGAACTTACCGGCGGCCAGACGCGCCTGGTACGTGTTGAGGAGCTCGCGGCAGCCGCTGCGCAGGTGTTTCCGGGCTTGGTGCCATCACCCGAATTGATTGCACGGGAGAGCGCATGCACCCAGCGCGACAAGGACGGCCATGAGATCGACCTGGGTCTGCTGTTCGCACACATCCTTGGCAATGAGCGCGCCGGCATGCACTTGTGCCACGCCATGCTGCTGCCGCATCCCAAGTCTCAGGCGCTGGCCGATGAATTTGCGAAAACGGGGCGCTTGGATCTGGGCACGGTCTACGTCGAGCGCGAAGGGCGCGCCGCCATCATCAACCTCAACAACCAGAAATACCTCAATGCCGAGGACGAATCCACCGTCGACGCGCAGGAACTGGCAGTCGACGTGTGCCTGCTCGACGAGGCGAGCGAGATCGGCGTGCTGCGCGGCGCGCGCATGGAGAGCGGCAAATACCAGGGCCGCCGCGTCTTTTCCACCGGCATCAATCTCACGCACCTCTATCAGGGCAAGCTGTCTTTTCTGTGGTACCTCAGGCGCGAACTGGGCTGGCTGAGCAAGGTGTTTCGCGGCCTCGCTGATCCCGATCACTCGCCCGACGAAATTCTGGGCCGCACGCGCGAGAAAATGTGGCTGTCGGCAGTCGATTCATTTGCGATCGGTGGTGGCTGCCAGTACATGCTCGCGCTTGACGTGAACATCGCTGCATCCGACGCCTACATGACGCTGCCGGCGCGCAAAGAGGGCATCGTGCCCGGCGTGTCCAACTTGCGACTGCCGCGCTTTGTCGGCGACCGTATTGCGCGTCAGGCGGTGATGATGGAGCGCCGCATCGAATGCGACAGCCCGGAGGGCCGCATGATCTGCGACCGTATCGTCGCGCCCGGCACGCTGGAGGCGGCAGTAAAGGAAATCGTCGAATCGATCACCCGCTCGGGCATGGTCAGCGCGGCCAGCAACCGCCGTGCATTTCGTGTGGCGCACGAGCCGCTCGACTTGTTCCGCCGCTATATGGCGGTGTACGTGCGCGAGCAGGCCTACTGCCACTTCAGCCCGGCGCTGATCAGTAATCTTGAAAAATTCTGGAGTGCGGACAAGCGCAGTGCGAGTTGATGCCGCCGGCCTACTGCGGCGCGGGCATCGGCGGTGCTGGCTGCGCCGCGAGATCGTCAACCATCTGTTTGAGTGTGGCAACGTGCTGCGGATCAAACACGAAGTCGATCACTGATGCCGGGTCGATGAACATGCGCAGCCCGGCATGGGTCGGCAACCGGAATGGTGCCAGCGTATGCAGCGGGATCGATTCGTTCAGGTAGAACTCCGGCGGTTTGCCGTTTGCGCCGGTCTTTTGCAGAATTGCAGTGAGCACGTGTCCCACTGCAACATTGTCGAGTACCAGATTTTGTGTGTTGCCTTTGGCGTCGACCAGGTTCAGTTCCAGGTTGCCGGCGTCGACATTGCGGCGGGCATTCATGACGGCAGTGGCGGTGAAGGTAGGTCGTTGCATGGGGATCTCGATTCCAGGTAAAAAGTCAACAAAGCAAAAGGCAGGATTGTGCCCGAAGCGGGCCGCCGGTCGCCGGTCGCCTGCCAGCTTCAGCTGCCGGGCGTTTCCGCCTGGGCGGCCTTTGCGGCACGCTGCTCCGCTTCGGCGGCCGCCCGTTTTGCGAGCGCGCGCCGCCGCGCCGGCGTCGTGAGCAGGTAGATCAGCAACGAGCACGGCAGCAGCCCGTAAAAGATGAAGGTGGAGACGCCACTGACGATGGTCGGTTGCGTGATCGCCATCATGAGCGCAACCCAGAGCCAGCCGATGGCGATGATATGCATGCGCTTGCCCGTTGCTTCAGTCGAAAAAGTTCAGGACGGCGTCGAGACCGTTATGGCTGATCGCCGTCATCGCCTGTGCGCGCACCACAGGCTTGGCGCGGTAGGCGACCGACAGGCCTGCCACCGCCATCATCCTGAGGTCGTTGGCGCCGTCG
>JANLTL010000491.1:0-2064 GCA_031362905.1 Burkholderiales bacterium
CATCGAGCAGCCGGTTGGGCAGCTTCGCCGACGCAGTCGTAAACGAGGTGCTGGGTGGTCATGCCTTGTACAAAACCGAACCAGTTCGCACTCGACCCCGGCCCGCCTTACTCACCTCGCATCGAGCTACACATTCGGGAGGCCAGCAACTGCCGGCAAGCCTGCCGGCGTTCGCCTCGTTCTCGGCAGATTCACGGCCCGAAGTACTCCCGCACCGTCTCCCATGCTGCCGACTGCAACAAATTGGCCACGTCAGCCGGCAATCCGGCAGTGTAGGCAAGGCCCACAGGCGACTTGCGATACAGCGCGGCATAGGTCGTACAGGCGGCGAGATAGGTGCCCGCCAGGCTGGGGTGCCGCTTGTCCGCCACGTAGAGCTCCAGGTCGGCGCGTTTGGCAATCGCCTTCGCAAAGGCCAGGCCAGCGGGAATCACCAGCGCGTCGTTGGCATTGCCGGCCAGGGTGTACTGCTCGGCAAGCTGCGCCGTCATCTCGGGCTTGTCCTTGTAGGCCCACGACATGAAGAGCACCGGGCGCACCCCTTCGCGCGTCAGCAACTGCGCGTTCTTCTTCACTGTGTCGTGAAACACGGCCTGCAATTGCGGGTGGATCGGACACTGGCTGCAATCCATCATGATGGTGGTGTCGTACTGCCGCCCGGGCTTGTTGAAGCGAATCTCGTTGTCGCCGATGAACGAATACCGCCCGAGACCGTCAGGGCGCAGCAAGGACGCCATGTCATGCCAATCGATGCCGGAACCACTGATCGTCACCGACGTGCTGCGCACCCGTGCACCCGATCCGGTCGCAGCCACCAGTTGGCCGAAGTGGTTGTGCATGCTGTTGTTGTAATAGAAGAAGCTGTTGCCCACCCACAGAATGGATGCAGGCGTCTGCCCCAATTCAGCGCGGTTCGGCTTGGTTTGGGCGTGCAGCGACGGATGCCAGGTGACCAGTGTCGCCAGCAGCAGTGCTGAAACGCCCCCTTTAGGAAAGTGCCAATGCATTGTGATTCTCCCTTCTGGCTCAGCGCACGGCGCGCAATGCCGCAAAGCCGTGCCCCATGTCAGCAACAAGGTCGTCAATATTCTCCAAGCCCGCATGCACGCGAAAGCACGGTCCGGCACTTTGTCCTTCGCGAGGCCACGCGGTCGCCGTGCGTATCTCGCGCGGGTCAAAGTGCAGGATCAAACTCTCAAAGCCGCCCCATGACGCACCGAGGCCATAAAGTTCAACGCTGTCGATCAGCGCATGCAAGGCTTCGGGTTTGATCCCGGCTTTGAGTACCACGCCGAACAATCCACATGCGCCTTTGAAGTCGCGCTTCCACAGCGCGTGGCCAGGGTCGGTGGGTAGCGCCGGGTGCAGCACGCGCTCCACTTCGGGCTGTTGCGCAATCCACTCTGCGAGCTTGATGCCGGATTCGTGGTGTTGCTTCAAGCGTAGCGCCATGGTGCGCAGGCCGCGGGTGGCGAGGTAACAGTCGTCGGGGGCGGCGGTCTGGCCGAAGTCACTGGTCGCGGCTTTGAGAGCGGGCCAGGCTTCTTTCGTGCAGGTGACCGAACCCATGATCACGTCAGAGTGGCCGACGATGTATTTGGTCGTCGCCTGGATCGAGACATCGACGCCGTGCTCGAACGGTTTGAAGTAGAGCGGCGTGCCCCAGGTGTTGTCCATCATGACAATGACCTTGTCGGCACTTTTGTGACGGTGCGCGGCCTCGGCGATGGCGGGGATGTCCTGCACTTCAAACGTGAGCGAGCCGGGGGATTCGACGAACACCAGGCTGGTGTTGGGGCGCATCAGGGCGCTGATGCCGCTGCCGATCAAGGGGTCGTAGTAGGTCGTCTCGATGCCGAAACGCTTGAGTTGCACGTCGCAAAACCGGCGGGTGGGGCCGTAGACGCTGTCGGTGACGAGGATATGGTCACCCGCCTTGACGTAGGCGAGGATCGGAATCACGCAGGCGGCGAGGCCCGACGGGTAGATCTGGCATTTGTAGCCGCCTTCGAGTTCGGCCAGCGCTTCTTCGAGCAGATGCCGGTTCGGCGTGCCGTGCAGGCC
>JANLTL010000538.1:0-3254 GCA_031362905.1 Burkholderiales bacterium
CCACGGTCCATGCCACCACCGCCACGCAAAAGACTGTAGATGGCCCCTCCAATAAGGACTGGCGCGGCGGCCGTGGCATTATGGAAAACATCATTCCCTCATCGACCGGTGCCGCCAAGGCAGTGGGCGTGGTGATCCCTGAATTGAACAAGAAGCTCACCGGCATGTCGTTCCGGGTGCCCACCTCCGACGTATCGGTGGTTGACTTGACGGTCGAACTGACCAAGCCTGCGAGCTATGCGGAAATCTGTGCCGAAATGAAGGCGCAGAGCCAGGGTGCGTTGAAGGGCGTGCTCGGCTATACCGAAGACAAGGTGGTCGCCAGCGATTTTCGCGGCGAGCCCTGCACGTCCGTGTTCGACGCCGAGGCTGGCATTGCGCTCGACAGCACCTTCGTCAAGGTCGTCTCCTGGTATGACAACGAATGGGGTTACTCGAACAAGTGCCTGGAGATGGTGCGCGTCATCGCCAAGTAGTCCTCGACTGCCGCTCCGCTACGCCTATCCAAGCCGTGAAATTCCTTCGTCTCGCCGATCTTGACCTCAAAGGCAAACGCGTCTTCATCCGCGCCGACCTCAACGTGCCGCAGGACGGTGCGGGCAACATCAGCGACGACACGCGCATCCGCGCATCCGTCCCCGGCATCCGGCTCGCGCTCGATGCCGGCGCTGCAGTGATGGTGACTTCGCATCTGGGGCGGCCCACTGAAGGTGAAGTCAAACCTGAAGACTCGCTCGCACCGATTGCGAAACGTCTGGGCGAATTGCTGGGACGCGATGTTCCACTCAAAGCAAACTGGGTCGATGGCGTGGCAGTGAACGCCGGCCAAGTAGTGCTGCTCGAAAATTGCCGCTGCAACAAGGGTGAAAAGAAGAACGACGATGCGCTCGCGCAGAAAATGGCGAAGCTATGCGACATCTACGCCAATGATGCCTTCGGCACCGCCCATCGCGCCGAAGCCACCACACATGGCATCGCCAAATACGCAGCGGTTGCGTGCGCCGGCCCTCTCATGGCGGCAGAGCTCGATGCCCTGAAAGCCGCTCTGGGTGCGCCTGTCAGGCCGATGGTCGCTATCGTGGCAGGTTCCAAAGTCTCAACCAAACTGACTATCTTGCAAGCCCTCGCCGGCAAGGTCGATCACATGATCGTCGGTGGCGGTATCGCCAACACCTTCATGGCGGCAGTGGGCCTGCCGATCGGCAAATCGCTCGCCGAGCTGGAAATGCTCGATGACGCACGCGCCGTGATGGCGAAAATGAAAGCCAAAAACGGCTCGGTGCCGATTCCGGTCGATGTCGTCACCGGGAAAGAATTCTCAGCCACGGCGCTCGCGGTCACCAAGGACGCGCAAAACGTGACCGCTGATGACATGATTTTCGACATCGGCCCCAAGAGTGCGCAGGCGCTCGACGCGCTGATCGCCAATGCCGGCACCATCGTCTGGAACGGCCCGGTCGGCGTGTTCGAGTTTGACCAGTTCGGCGGCGGCACGCGCGCAGTGGCCGGGGCGATTGCCGCTTCCAAGGCCTTCTCGATTGCGGGCGGTGGCGACACTATTGCCGCGATCAACAAGTACGGTGTGGCAGACAAGATCAGCTATATCTCCACGGCAGGCGGTGCCTTCCTTGAGTTTCTCGAAGGCAAGACCTTGCCTGCGGTTGACATACTGGAGCAACGCAGCTCGGCTTAAATCACGGTCATTTACGACAACCGGCTCACGCGGCCGCACAAAGGATTCCGCATGTCACGCTCGACCAAAATTGTTGCCACCCTCGGCCCGGCTTCGAGCAGTGTGGAGATGCTCGACAAGCTCATCGCTGCCGGCGTCGACGTGGTGCGCCTCAACTTTTCACACGGCACGGCGGCCGACCACATCGAGCGCGCACGCATGGTGCGCGAGATTGCGGCCAAACACAAACGCGGCATCGCTGTCCTGGCGGACCTGCAGGGCCCGAAGATCCGTGTCGGCAAATTCAAGGAAGGCAAGATCACCCTGGTCAACGGCGCGCCCTTCACGCTCGACGCCGACGCCACCATCGGCGACGACAAGTCGGTCGGGATCGACTACAAAGAGCTGCCGCAGGACGTGAAACGTGGCGACATTCTGCTGCTCGACGACGGCAAGATCGTGCTCACCGTCATCAAGGTGCTCGGCAATCGTGTCGAGACCACCGTCAAGGTTGGTGGCGTGCTGTCGAACAACAAGGGCATCAACAAGCAGGGCGGTGGCCTGACCGCACCGCCACTGACTACGAAGGACATCGAGGACATCAACACGGCAGTGGCGCTCAAGGCCGACTACCTTGCGATTTCCTTCCCCAAGAGCGGCGCGGACATGTACATGGCGCGCGAGCTGATGCGCGCACGCGGCGGCAAGGCGCTGCTGATTGCCAAGATCGAGCGCGCCGAGGCGATTCCCGCGCTCGAAGAAATCCTCAAGGCCTCCGACGGCATCATGGTAGCGCGCGGCGACCTTGCGGTAGAAGTGGGCGATGCGGCCGTGCCGGCCCTGCAAAAGCGCATGATCCGCATGGCGCGCGAGATGAACAAGCTCACCATCACCGCGACGCAGATGATGGAGTCGATGATCACCTCGCCGGTGCCGACGCGCGCCGAAGTGAGCGACTGCGCCAACGCCGTGCTCGACGGCACCGACGCAGTGATGCTGTCGGCCGAGTCGGCCTCGGGCCAGTTTCCGGTCGAGGCAGTCGAAGCGATGGTGCGCATCTGCATCGAGACCGACAAATCGATGGATGCCGATGTGCGTCTCGATCAGGAATTCATGAACCGCGTGTTCACGCGCATCGATCAGGCCATCGCGATGAGCGCGCTGTTCACCGCACATCACCTCAAGGTCAAGGCCATCGTCGCGCTCACGCAGTCTGGCTCAACGGCGCTGTGGATGAGCCGCCTCAACTCCGGCGTGCCGATCTACGCGCTCACCCCCGACCCCGAGACCTACACCAAGCTCGCGCTGTTTCGCGACACGCGCACCTTCCTGATGCCGCAGCACAGCCACGACCGCGACAAGCTGCTCGCCGAGTCGGAAGAGCACCTGCTTGCCGCCGGCGTGGTGGAGAAGGGCGATCTCATCATCATCACGATTGGCGAGCCGATCGGCAAGACCGGCGGCACCAATACGCTCAAGATCGTGCGCGTCGGCGAGGGCTGAGTACGACTTGGCTTCAGCCGAGGCTGGAAAGCCTTGGTGAGAGCCAATCTACAAGGCATGACCGCCATAACCCTTGGTG
>JANLTL010000543.1:0-7488 GCA_031362905.1 Burkholderiales bacterium
TCAATGGCGGTCAGGCCACCGAAACGCACTGTGACTTCAGAGACACGCAGCAGCGAGTCGGCATGGGTGAGGGCGGCGCTCATCAGCGATTCCCCTTGCCAGTGCCCGTCGCGGGCTTGAAGAAGCGACCAACCAGCCCAGCCATGCCGCCTGGCGAGTAGCGCATCATCAGGAACAGCAAGCCGCCATACACCAGCAACTTGTAGTCGCCGATCACCTGGAACCAGGCCGGCAGCGCCGAAAGCAATGCCGCAGCGACGATGACCCCCGTGACCGAGCCGATGCCTCCCACCACCACCATCGACAGCACGGTGATCGATTCGACGAAGCCGAAGCTGTCGGGTCCGATGAAGCGCAGGTTGTAGGCATACATGCTGCCGGCCAGGCCGGCCAGTGCGGTGCCGATCGCAAACGCCACCAGCTTGTAGCGCGAGACATCGATGCCCAGCACGCGCATCGTGTCCTCGTCTTCAGCGATGCCGTTGAACACGCGCCCCATCCAGGCCTTGCGGATATATTGGCTAAACGCTGCCACCAGGGCGCACAGCAGCAAGGTGAACAACATGAACGCGGTCTTCGACATTCCCGTGTCAGGGATACCCGAGATTCCCAATTCGCCACCCAGCCATTTTTGCTGGCGCACGATGCCGACGAACAGAAAGCCCACCCCCATGGTTGTGATGGCCAGGAAGTCGGCGCGCACGCGCAACGATGCCAGCCCCACGATGGCGCCGATGACGCCGGCCACCAGCATGGCCAGAGGTATCGTGGCCAGGAACGGCATGCCGGCCTTGCCCAACAGGGCAGCGACATAGGCGCCGATGCCCAGGAAGGCGGCGTGGCCCAGGCTGATCTGGCCACAGAAGCCTGTGATCAGGTTCAAGGAGAGCGCGAACAGCACGCTCACGCCCATGGTCGTCAGCAGCGAAATCTCATAGTCCATCGCTTGCTCCTCAGCTTTTCGCAAACAGGCCCTGAGGCCTGACCATCAGGACCAGGATCAGGAAGGCGAACGCAATCGCGTTGCGGTCCAGCAACTGGCCGAGATAGATGGTTCCGAATGACTCGACGACACCGAGCACCAGTGCGGCTGCCAACGTGCCACGCACCGAGCCCAGTCCACCGAGCACAATGATGGCCAACGCCTTGTACGAGGGCACGCTGCCCATGGTCGGCTCAACCAGGTTATTGAGCAGTGCCACCCACACGCCAGCAAAGCCGGCGAGTGCTGAGCCCACGAAGAAATTGATGTCGCGCACTTTGAGCAGCGTGATGCCGAAGGATTCCGCCATCTGCGGATCCGATACCGTGGCCTGGCAAGCCACGCCGATGCGAGTGCGCGTTTGCAGCCAGCCAAGTACCCCAATGATCGCCGCGGTGCTGACCATCATCAGTAGCTCGGCAACCTTGAACTGCATGCCGCCGAAGACCGGGATCTGACCCTGCAAGGGCGGTGCCGTGAACGACAGACCCTGTGCGCCGAAGACGATGCGAAAAATTTCCTCGGCAGCGATATAAAGTCCGATCGACGCGATCAGCGCCACGAACGGCGGCTGGTCGAGCAAGGGCTGGTAGGCCAATCGGAACATTGCCACGCCGGCCAGACCGGCGATGATCATTGCGACCAAAAAGCCCAAGGCGAGGCTGCCGCTGGCGTTGCACACCATGACGCCGGCGTAGCCGCCCAGTGTGAACAACGCAGCGTGCGCCACGTGAAGAATGCGCAGGAGGCCATAGACCAGGGTCAGGCCCAGCGCTACGAGCGCGTAGATGGCGCCCTGCACCAGGCCTTGGGCGATCAGTTCGACGTAGAGCATGACATGGCTCCCCAAAAAAATAGCTTCAGAGCTGAACCGCTCAACGGCGACGCGCCGCTGGCGGTTCAGAGAAGGTCCGCGACTTACTTCGTCGGCGGGGCCAGCAGCACCATGTCGGAGATCACCGAATGGCGGCGAAAGGTTTTGTCCTTGACCACCTGGACCTGGATGTCCTTGGCCACTTCATTGAGGTTATTGAAGGTGAGCTTGCCAACCGGCGTGACAAAGGTTGCGCCAGCCATCGCCGCACGCAGCGCGTCGCCGCCCTTGCCACCGGACTTCTTCAACCCTTCGATCAGCACGCTGGTAGCGGTGAAGCTGGCGGCAGCCACCATGTCGGCCCCGGCATTGTTCGCCTTGCGGTAGTCGGCGAGGAAGGCCTTGGTGGCTGGCACATCCGAATCACGATCGAGCGAGGTCGTTACCAGCGTGCCTTCCGAGGCCGCACCGGCGATCTCGATGAATTTGTCGGAGTCGTAGCCTTCCTGGCCGATGATGGGCGCGGTGATGCCTGCCGCCCGGAGCTGGCTGACCAAGGGGCCGGCGTTGAAGAAATAGCCTGAGGCGTAGATCACCTCCGGGTCGTCACCCTTGACCTTGGATACGAGCGCACCGAACTGACGGTCGGCCATGGAATATTCGTACTCGCCGGTGATCTGCAAACCGAACTTCGGCGCGGCTTCCTTGAAGCCCGCAGCCAGAGCCTGGCCGAAATCGTTCTTCACGGTGATGATGGTGACCTTCTTCTTGCCAAGATTGCTGACCAGCTTGGCACCGCCACGCCCTTGCACCTCGCCCATTGCGGAAACACGGAACACGTAGTCACCCGTACGCGTGATGTCGGGATGAATCGCATAGGCCACCACGTAAGGCACCTTGCCGGCCTGGAAGATGCCGGCTGCAGCGCGGGTCGACCCGGAGTACGAGCCCGACACTGCGCCCACTACTTTGTCCTTCTCCACCAGTTTGGTGGCCACCGGCACCGCCTCTTTAGGTGAGGCCTGGTCGTCGTAGACCACCAACTCCAGCTTCTCGCCCTTGATGCCGCCCGCAGCATTCGCTTGCGCGATGGCCAGCTTGGCGCCGTCCAGCGCCGACTTGCCGTCTGCGGCGGCGAACCCGGTCAACGGGACGTTGAAGCCGATCTTGATGTCTGCATGCGCGGAGCCGGCTGCCAGCAAGCCGATGGCGGCGTATTTGGCGAGACACAGAAACGGCGAAGTGCGGAGGCTTAAAGCATTCATGGGTAATCTCCTTTGGTGATTTAGATATACAAATATATGTATTTTTATTTATGTTGTATATACCAGTATACACAGATATTGGCAAATAGGTATAATGTTCTCAAATATATTTTCCCGAGAAATTTCCCCCAAGCCATGCGCCAGCCCCCAGCACCAGACCAGACTCCCCCGAACGGCGGCAGTCTGGCGGCATTCAGGCGCATCAAGGCACATGTATTGGCCCAAATTCAGGCCGGGCGCTGGAAGGAAGGGGACGCGATCCCGTCGGAGCAGGCGCTGGCCAACGAATTCGGCGTCGCACGCATGACCGCCAACCGGGCTTTGCGCGAACTGAGCGACGACCGGATCCTGGTGCGGGTGCAGGGGTCGGGCACCTTCGTAGCACAGCAGAAGTTCCAGTCGACGCTGGTCGAGATTCACAGCATCGCCGAGGAGATTCACGCACGCGGCCATGTCCACAGTAGCGAGTTGCATCGCCTGGAGCGCATCAAGGCCAGTGAAATGGCTGCCGCCGATTTCGAACTCTCGGCAGGTCAGCCCCTGTTCCACTCGTTAGTGGTGCACTTCGAGAATGCCTTACCGATTCAGGTCGAGGACCGTGTGGTCAACCCGGCACTGGCACCCGAATACATGCAACTCGACTTCAGCAAGACCACCGCAAACGAGTACCTGATGCGCGTCGCGCCGCTTTCCGGAGTGCGCTACTCCATCGAGGCGCGCTTGCCGCCACCCGAGATCGCCTCCATGTTGCAGATCGACGAGAGCCGGCCCTGCCTGCTACTGCGCCGCAAAACCTTGTCGCGCGGGCAGGTAGCGTCAGTGGCGACGTTGTGGCATCCGGCGAGCCGGTACCAGTTCACCGGCGGGTTCTAGCGCAGCGATACAGAAGTCTCGACTTCGAATCAGAACGCTGGATTTGACCTCACGGTTACGCGCAATCAATATCGGAGCGCCATTTTCGACGGCATCGTGCGCGACGCGTGGCTCAAGCTGCAGTCAATAAGCGCTGGCGCCGCTTGGAAGCAATGCCTGGAAGCACCGCAGTTGCCGCTTACGGCGCAGCAATCACGCCGGCGCTCAGCAGCGTATCTATCCGCTCAGCCGAATAACCCAGCGTAGCGCTCAAAACAGCACGCGTATCTTCACCAGCCCGATACGGCGCCGGGCCGCGCGCCGGCACTGGCTTCGCATCCACGTGAAATGGCGATGCGGTAACCCGCACCGAACCGCGGGTCGGATGCGTAACCGTGTTGAATGCCTCGCGCTCGGCCATGTGCGGGTGGGCCATCGCCTCTTCAATCGTGAGTACCGGCGCGCAGGGAATGCGCGCGGTGGTCAGCGCCGTAACGGCAGCGTCGACCGAGTCGTATCCATCGAGCCAGTCACAAATGTGCTGATGCAGCTCGGGCCAGTGTTCGCGCCGGCCTGCGGGAGTCGCAAAACGCTCACTGCGCGCGGGACTGTCTTTGGCCATGGCCGCGAGCATGCGCTGCCAGGTCGGGCCGGAACCGATAAATTGTGCGGCGATGCGGCGCCCCTTGATGGTGTGGATCACCATGCCGACGCGCGGCCCCTTGATCACCGGAGCATGGTTGAGCGCCGCCGCGATGCCCAGATCCTCCGCACCCCAGAGCGACTGCAGCATCGGGACATCGAGGTAGGCACCGACTCCGGTGCGCTCGCGCCGCAGCACGGCAGCGAGCACCAGGCCGAAGGCATGCACGCCAGCCAATGCATCGGCCGATTGCAGGTAGGCCACACGCGCGTTCGGGTCGCCCTGGCGATCGAGGTCCATCGCACCGGAAGCCGCATTCACCAGATGCGCGAATGCCGGGCGGTCACGCAAGGGACCGGTCTGGCCGTAGCCGGAAATGGAGCAGTAGACGATGTCCGGCTTGACCGCAGCGACAGCGGCGTAGTCAAGGCCGTGCCGCGCCATGACGCCCGGCACAAAATTTTCGATCACGACATCCGCTTTGCGAGCAAGATCGAGCGCCACTTCTCGTGCTTGCATATGGGCGAGGTCAATGGCCACGCTCTCCTTGCCGGCATTGAAGCGGACAAAGTAGGTGCTCTGGTCGGTGCGGCCCGCTTCGAGCTGATGGTAGAAGCCGCGCGTATCGTCACCGTCGCCCGGGCGCTCGACCTTGATGATTCGCGCACCCAGATCGGCCATCAGCCGCGTGCAGTAGGGCCCCGCGAGCACGCGGGTGAAATCGAGAACGGTCAGCCCTTCGAGCAGCGGTGATGTCATGTGGTAATCAACTTAGCCCAGGTGCTTGCCAAAAAAACGGAAGGTGCGATCCCACGCGATCTGCGCCCAGGCCGGGTCGTACTGGGTTATCGGCAGGCGGCGCGGGCCCATTGCGGTTTCGTTGGCAAAGCCATGCTGGGCCAGATAACGGTGGCCTTCGTACTGCACACCGGCCGCGCGCAGCTTCTCTTCCAGCGGTGCCACGGTATCGATCGGAAAAGCGCCATCCTGGGTGGCCCAGTGCGCCATCAGCGGCGCCTTGATCTTGGACGCATCAACGAATTCGAGCGGTGGCAGGCCGTACCACGGCACGCCGGCATCCGCCTCGGGCACCATGGTGAGCGCCAGCACGGTGAGCGCACCGCCCATGCAAAACCCGGTTACACCAACCTTGCTGCTGCGCCCCTTCAGATACTGCACCGCGCCACGAATGTCCTGCGCGGCGGCGTCGCCAAAATTCAGTGCAGACATCAAGTGATGCGCTTCCTCGGCTTCGACGGTCGACTTGCCGCGATACAGGTCGGGTACCAGCGCAAAGTAGCCCGCCGCCGCAACGCGGTCAGCCACGCCGCGGATCTGGTCATTCATGCCCCACCACTCCTGAATCACGACGATGGCGGAGGCGCCAGCTGTCACCGCCGGTTCTGCGAGGTAGCCCTGGACTTGTTGTCCGTCCGGGCGTGAGAAGGTAACTGTTGTTCCCATGCTTTGGTCTCCTGATTGGCGCCCCATTTGCAACAAGCAACGGCGGCAAACGACAATGGTAAACGCGTTCGCCGCCGCAAGCAGGTTGGCCCCGCAGGATTTTTTTCGGGCCGGAATCGACCCGGTCAGGTTCGTCCGGCACCAATAAAGCGAATCACTTCGGCAATCACGCCTGGGTCACGCAGGATCCTCACATGACCCAATCCCCGTGTGGTCAGCAGCTTGGCGTCTCGCCAGCCCGCTGCATACTCCAGCGCACACTCGGATGACACCTCGCGATCATGCTGGTCGTGCACCAGCAGCACGGGCGCTTCGATCCGCGGCGCGACGGCAGCGGCGCGCAACTCGCAAAAGCGGATGCCTTCGTCGTCTTCGATGGTCTTTTGCATCTGCGCACGAACCGGTTCCGGGATGCGCAGGAAGCGGGCAAAGCGCTGGATTTCCAGCTCGGCATTGGCCGGTGCCGCGATCAGTACCGCCCGAGCGGCCACCAGCCCGCGCGACAGCGCAAACGCGGTGGCGGCGCCGCCGAGCGAATGGCCGATCACCGCATGAAACGGCCCGAGCGTGTCGGCCACATAGCGCACCGTACGCGCGAACTCGGGCAGGGTGACGGCATCACCGCCGCTGGCGCCGTGCGCGGGCTGATCGAAGCTGACCACTTCATAGCCGGCTTCGAGTAACGGTTCGACCATCGCGGCGAACTGCAGTCCGTGCCCGGCCCAGCCGTGTGCCAGCAGCACGCGCGGGCGGCCAGTATCGAGGCGCCAGCCGTAGGCGCGAATCTGGTGCCCACGGTGTGACAGCGTGATGGTTTCATGCGGAGGCAACGCGGCAACATCCCCCGCCACTTGCCGTAAGCCACGCGGCGAGCAGAACAACTTGCGCGCCAGTGGCGCGGCCAGCGTTGGCATAAGGCGGGAGGAAAGCGAGAAAAAGCTTCTCAGGGGAAACAGCGACAGCCATTGCGTGAGGTCTTCACGGCGCAGGGCGGGCGCGGACAGGGTGGTCGAATGCATGGCTAACTCCTTTGTCAGGCTGCGCCAATCCGGGTCGGTTTGGTGCAGTGACGCCACGATAGGCTTGACGGCCTGGGGGGCATAGTGGCATTGTTGACAACTATCATGCGAAAACCGCCAACCCCCCGCCCTGCATCACGCCCTGCCGCCCGCACCGCGCCCGTGAAGCCCGCCAACACTGTGCATATCGCTATGCTGGCGTTTGATGGCTGCATGGCGTCATCGGTCACCGGGCCGATGGAGCTGTGCGCGGTTGCCAATACGCTGCTTGATCTCACCACACCCGGCAGCGGCAGGCACCCGCTTCACGACCGAAGTCATCACCACCGACGGCCGCTCCGTCACCTGCGGCCAGGGCGTCACGCTCTCACGCTCGCGCATCAAGCACCAGCCGGACGTGGTGATCATCCCCGGCATCTGGCACGCCAGCGCGCGCGACAGCTTCAAGG
>JANLTL010000571.1:0-1656 GCA_031362905.1 Burkholderiales bacterium
CGACGGCGAAGAATGACCCCTGGCACATTAGCGGACATGGCAGGTCCTGGACGGCAGAGTGTTGCCCTCCAATGCTTTCCAGGCTTCAGTGAGTGCGCATGTCGGTTGCCGCGTTTCTTGCCAGCGCAATGGTGCGCTGAATCGCGCCACGCCGAGCGCGGGATGCCTGTCATCGGCCCCACGGAAAATCGTCCGACGACCATCGCTGATTATTGCTGATTATCGATTACCAGATAGATCGTTTTTGATCTATCATTGACTATAGGACGGGCAAGGAGGTCATTGCAAGGCTCAAGGCCGCAGGGTGGAAACTCGAGCGCATTCACGGCAGTCACCACATCATGACCAAGGGCGGCCGGGCAGTTCCAGTCCCGGTTCATGGCGCGCGCGACATTGGCGCCGGTTTGCTTGCCGCCATTCAACGGCAATCCGACGTCAAGCTGAAATGAGGTGTCACCATGGAAATACGTTACCCCGCCACGATCGAGGCGCAGAAGGATGGCCGTTTTCTAATCCGGTTTGTCGACTTGCCGGACACATTTACAGAAGGTCAAACGAAAGAAGAGGCAATCTTCAATGCCGGCGAAGTTCTGTCCGGCATGCTGGCATGGCGTCTGGAACAGGCAAAGGATGTGCCCGCACCAAGTCCGAAAGTCAAAGGTGCGTACTATGTCGCGCCGGATGCCAAAACGCAGGCGGCAATGCTGCTGCGTCTGGCGCGCGGTGAGCGAAGCTTGTCCGAGCTTGCGCGTGCGCTGGAAACCTCGTGGCCTGCCGCGAAGCGGCTTGAAGACCCCACGCATTGGCCGTCGCTGAAAACACTTGATCGGGCGGCCGCGGCGCTCGGCAAGCGTCTGGTGCTGGTACTCGAATAGCCGGCCCGGCTTTCGCCCAAGGTCTGAAGTCACCGGCGCTGCGCGGCTTCATCGTGCGGGCGCATCGACATGATCGACGCGCGCACCACTCACAACACCCGCCAAGGCGGGTATTGCCTTGGTTGGCCCTGTCATGCCGCTCTGGGACCCCGGCGAAACGGCGTTGCCCCGAGTCGCGCATGTGCGAGCATCGGCCCGGTCTGCAGCTGGATTGCCAGGTCGTCCGGATGCGCCCTTGGGAACCATGTCGGTGCAGTCGGCAGCACGACGATCCCGGCGACTGCGGAGGTGGGGGGGGACGGCTGGCGGCCGGCTTTCAACGCGCTCGCAGCCCGCCAATCCACTCCAGCGTGCGGCGCCCGCTCGCCGCCCGCTCCGTACCCGTTGCCATCACCGAGAGAATCAACTCGTCAGCGCCGGAGACGTCCATGAATTGCCGCACCTTGCGCTCGCAGGCGGCCGGGTCGCCGTGCAGCACGACGGCGTCGATCATCGCCGGCGACCACTTGCCTTAGCGCGAATGGCACTTACTTTAGCCTCTTGAGGATTGAGGCGAGAGCGCAAGTACTTGAATTGGCAGTAGGAAGGCTGGCCAAGGATTGATAGGATGGTTGTTACCAGACACCCAAACCATCGTTCCGAAGGCCAGCCACCATGAATCGTAATGCACGAAGCCGGCGACATCAACCTCAATCGAGGACAGCGGGTCGTGCGAGGACGGCCAAAGCGGTGGAGTACTTCAACGTGTTGACCAGTCCTGAGATGCTTGAGACGACTGAAA
>JANLTL010000576.1:0-1685 GCA_031362905.1 Burkholderiales bacterium
TATCGAGACGCGCGTCAGCATGCATTTGCTCGCGCTGGACCGCCTCGCGCGTTCGGTCAAGCCCTGATCAAAGAAACGTGGCGATTTGATCCAGCGGTTTGCGGTCACGGTGCGGCGGCGTTGAATGTCCGCGTTGAGCGCGTGGGCGTGTTCGATCATCTTTACCCGGTTACTCGACCTTGATGTTGGCCTCTTTGACGACTCTGCCCCAGCGTGCGATCTCGCTCGTGACATGGGCAGCGAGTTGCTCGGGTGTGCCGGACGCGTTGTTCATGCCCATCGACAGCAAACGCTCGGCGACATCCTTGCTCTGCATCGCGCGCCCGGTGTCGGTGCTCAGTTTGTCAATCACCGCGCGCGGCGTGCCGGCCGGCACGAAAAAGGCGAACCAGGTCGAGACATCGAAGCCAGGCACACCCGCTTCGTTGAGCGGCAACACCTCGGGCGCGGCGACCGAGCGCTCTTTCGAAGTGATCGCCAGCACCTTGACGCGGTTGCTGCGCGCGTGCGGCATCAGCGAGGTGACGGTGTCAAAAGCGACTTGCACATCGCCGTTGACAATGCCTTGCATTGCCGCTGCCGCACCCTTGAAAGGGATGTGCGTCATGTCGGCACCGGTGACCGAGCGGAACAGTGAAATGATCAGATGCGCCGAGGTTGAGACGCCGGGCGAGCCGACATTGAGCTTGCCGGGCTGGGCTTTGGCCAGTGCGATCAACTCGGCCACGTTGTTCACCGGCACCGAGGGGTGTACTGCAAGCAGATTGGGGATGCTGACCAGCAGCGTGACCGGCGCGAAATCCTTCACCGGGTCGTAGGGCAGCTTGGCGTAGAGCGCCGGGTTGGCACCGTGGGTGCCGATGTGGCCCATGAACACCGAGTAGCCATCGGCGGGCGAGCTCGCCACGTTCTGCGCGCCAACGATGCTGCCGGCACCGGGCTTGTTGTCGATCACCACCGATTGGCCCCAGGCTTCGCTGAGCTTTTGGCCCAGCAGGCGCGCCAGGGTATCAGTCGCCGCGCCGGGCGGGAACGGGACGACGACGCGCACCGGTTTATTGGGGAAGGCTTGCGCAAGCGCGGCCTGGCTGGCGCACGCCAGCGCAGCGCACAGAATGACTTGCGTGACTTGCATCAATTTTGCGGCTGTCTTCATGTTGACCTCAATAAAGAATGGAAGGAATTGAAGCGGTTTGGAGAAAATGCAGTGGCGGTGATGGTGGAGTGGCTGTGGTTGCCCAATGCGTCCGTGCTTCACCCGGCGACGCGCGCATGCGCGGCGGGGATCGACTCGGCCGCAGCATACGCGGCGAGACCGGCCTCACGATTCACCGGCACCATTTCGGTGACTGTAGTGCCACCCTTGGGTTGCAGCGCAGGCGGAAACATCGCCAGCTTTTGCTTGTCACCGAGGCGCATGCGCCCGAGATCGAGATCACGCTCGTTGATGCCCGCCACCGGATGCACCGCCACGCCGTTGACCACTTCGAGGTCAAACCACCAGCGCTTGACCGGGTTGCGCGCGCCGATGCCGTCGTGGTCGTCCTGATCCGAGAGCGCCTTGGCATTTGCGGGATGCGCGATGGCCTGCCACATCCACGCCTCGGCCTCGACCGTGTCTTCGCGGTTCCACGGACACATCTTCATGCAGCGTCCGCAGGCCGAGCCCTTCATGTTGGTGACGC
>JANLTL010000601.1:0-5542 GCA_031362905.1 Burkholderiales bacterium
AACTCGCGCGCATGGAGGAGCATGCCGTCGCGCCCCTCGGGGGCGACGATGCCGAGTTTCACATCGGCGGCATCGGCGACATGGTTGACTTGTGACGAGTTCATCGCGCCGGGGTGAAACGCGGTGATCTGGTTGTCATCCAGGTCGGTGGTGATGAAGGCTTGTGCCGTGAAGGTTTCAGGCACCATCGACACATGCTTGGCATCCAGTCCGAGGTTGGAGAGGCGCTCGAAATAGGCGTCACTGTCTTCGCCGACGGCGGCCATGATGAGCGGTTCTTCTTCTGGTCTGGCCGCAATCATCTTCAGGTTGTAGGCAATATTGCCGGCACAGCCGCCGAACTCGCGGCGCAGCTCGGGTACGAGAAAGGCGACGTTGAGGATATGCACCTGGTCGGGCAGGATGTGATCCTTGAACTTGCCCTGGAACACCATGATGTTGTCAAACGCCATTGAGCCGCAGATGAGTACCGACATGTTGTGCCTTGTGTTGATGGAGTGGAATGGGGGAAGAAAGAGGAGTTGGGGCAGATGGGGCTGGGGCGCAGGCTGCGCTAGATTGCTGGCGTGAAGCGCGGTATTCAGCGGTCGCGACTGCTTTTGCGCCGCCGCCAGTGGTGACGGGCCGGTGCGGTGAGGGAATTTTACGTGCTGTTTCGTGCGGCGCGGTCGCGTTTACGGATAGAAGGCATAAAGCCGGTAACCGGCGGCTTTGCTCTGGCTCGAATCGAGCATGATGCGCACCGGCAGCTCTGAATTGGGCGCCATTTGCGCGGCAGCGACGTACTCACGCGGCACGAACACGCGCCTTGCCAACGCGGCGTCTTGGGCATCCGTCAGGGTCAGTTCGAGATGGGGCACATCCTGCGCGTAGGTTGCGCGGTTGCGCAACAGTGCGACAAGTGCCAGCACGTTCTTGTTGGCTGGCTCTGCCTGGAGGTCGTGAGACTCGATGGTAATGGCTTGTGCATTGCGTGGTGCGGTAAAGGTGCAGGCCAGTCTCTCGCATAGCGCGGCGAGCGCGGGTTTGGTCTCCGGAGAGTGCGCGACGATTTCGTTTCGGTAGAAATACGCACCTTGCAGCGCGAGCCCGCATAGCGCCGCGAGCGCACCAGCGGCGCTCCACCAGGCAAAGGGTACCCGTTGCGGTGTGGCTGTCAATGCCGCCGAGGCCACAGGCATTTCTTCTGCTATCGCATCGACCGACTCGGTCTCGGTTACGAATACCGGGGCGTCATCTGACGGCGCCAGTGGGCCGGTACGCTTTTCTTCGAGTGATTCGAGTGGAAGCGTCGCTTCTTCAAGCGCTGCAAGCGACGGGCCGAGGAACAGGGCAGCCGTGGTGGTCTCCGGGCTGGTGACACTGGACACACTCGGGCTCGCTGCATGCGCATGCGCGCCCACATCCTCGGCGATGACGCCAGCAACAGGGAGCGCGCCGTCAGTCGGCACTGGGTCCGCCAGCGCCACATCGACCTCGGTGTGGACCAGATTGTCCAACGCGCTGAACACTGTGTTGCAGGTGCCACAGCGTACCTTGCCTTGATGCGCAAGCAATTGTTCGGAGGTAACACGAAACCCCGTGCCGCAGGTAGTGCAGCCGGTGAGCATACTCATGTGTGGAAGGGCTGCAGTGGATTCATGAATCGATGCCGGACAATAATGATGCGTGGTGACATGTCGTCAGCAGGAAAAGGAGGTGCGGCGACGGGCAACCGAGCAGTAAGTCGCACTGGTGCATCGGGGCCACGTGCCGGATGGGACTAGCTGCGTCTTCCTGTCAGGCAAACCCATCCTTCATCGCTGCGCCAGACTGCCAGCGCGATGAAGGGCGCATACGCTGCGATCACTTCATCTGCTTGTGATTCGAGAATACCAGAAAGGGTCAGGCGCCCGCCCGGCCGTACGCGTGCGGCCAGCGCCGGGGCCATGACCTTGAGCGGGTTGGTGAGAATATTTGCCACCACGATGTCATGGGTACCCGGAGGCAACGCCGTGGCAGCATGGGTAAAGACCGCGCAGGTGTTGGCGGCGGCGTTGTCGCGGGTGGCTGTGAGAGCCTGCGTGTCTATGTCGGTCGCGGCGACCGGGCTCGCACCGAGCAGCGCCGCGGCAATGGCCAGCACGCCGGAACCGCAGCCATAGTCCAGCACGCCATCGCCGCTTTGAACATGCTGGTCGAGCCATGCCAGACACATGCGCGTAGTGGGGTGGCTGCCGGTGCCGAACGCGAGGCCGGGATCGAGGCGAATGGATATCGCGTCCGGGTCGGGCACCGTGTGCCAACTGGGCACGATCCACAGACGCCCTGAAATGCGGATGGGATCGAACTGCGACTGGGTAAGGCGCACCCAGTCCTGCTCGGCCACATCGCTCCAGATGAACTGCGGGGCAGGCGTCAGGCCGGCTGCGCGAGCGGCCTCTGCCACGCGCGCGTTGATGGCTGCGGGATCAGCACCGGCATCAAACAGCGACACGACGCAATTGCGTTGCCAGCCCGCCTCAATCGCGCTGCCCGGCTCGCCAAATAGCGGCTGTTCATCGGCGGTACCGGCATCGGCGTCTTCGACCGAAACCGACAATGCGCCTGCTTCGAGCAACGTGTCGCCCAATGCTTCTGCGCGCGCAGCATCGCAGATGAAGCGCAGCTCACGCCAGGCCATGAAGCACGCTCGCGCGCTCTGCGCACGTTTTCGGAACAGGCAGAGCTAGTGGAATGATCAAACCGACGAGCGAGCCGCGAGCTTCTGTTCGAGATAGTGAATACTGGTGCCGCCGCTCATGAAATTGGTGTCGTCCATGAGCAAGCGGTGCAAGGGCAGATTGGTCAGGATGCCTTCAATCACGGTCTCCGACAGGGCAATGCGCATCCGCGCCAGTGCCTGTGCACGATCGCCTCCATAGGTGATCAATTTACCGATCATCGAGTCGTAATTGGGCGGCACGAAATAGCCGGCATAGGCGTGCGAATCGACGCGCACGCCAGGGCCGCCGGGCGGGTGGTAGGTTGTGATGCGTCCCGGGCTGGGGGTGAACTTGAACGGGTCTTCGGCGTTGATGCGGCACTCGATGGCATGGCCCTTGAGCACGATGTCCTTCTGGCGGAAGCGCAGTTTTTCACCAGCAGCAATGTGGATTTGCTCCTGCACGATGTCGATCCCGGTGATCAGTTCAGTCACCGGATGCTCGACCTGCACGCGCGTGTTCATCTCGATGAAGAAGAACTCGTTGTTCTCGTACAAAAACTCAAAGGTGCCGGCGCCGCGATAGCCGATCTTGCGGCAGGCATCGGCGCTGCGCTCACCGATGCGCTCGATCAGACGGCGTGGAATGCCGGGCGCTGGTGCTTCCTCGATCACCTTCTGGTGGCGCCGCTGCATCGAGCAGTCGCGCTCGCCCAGCCAGACCGCCTGGCGATGCTGGTCGGCGAGGATCTGGATCTCGATGTGGCGCGGGTTCTCGAGAAATTTTTCCATGTAGACCATTGGGTTGCCAAACGCGGTCTGCGCTTCCGAGCGCGTCATCGTCACCGCATTGAGCAGCGCGGCTTCGGTATGCACCACGCGCATGCCACGTCCGCCGCCGCCGCCCGCCGCCTTGATGATGACCGGGTATTTGATGGCGCGCGCGGTGGCAATGATTTCCTTCGGGTCATCCGGCAGCGCGCCGCCCGAACCTGGCACGCAGGGCACGCCCGCCTTGAGCATGGCCTGCTTGGCTGACACCTTGTCGCCCATCAGACGAATCGACTCGGGCCGCGGGCCAATGAACACGAAGCCACTTTTCTCGACGCGCTCGGCGAAGTCGGCGTTCTCCGACAAAAAGCCGTAACCCGGGTGGATCGCCTGCGCGTCGGTGACTTCGGCAGCGCTGATGATCGCCGCCATGTTGAGGTAGCTTTGCGGCGACGGTGCCGGCCCGATGCACACCGATTCATCGGCGAGTTTCACATACTTGGCGTCGGCGTCAGCCTCGGAATGCACCACCACCGTGCGAATGCCCATTTCGCGGCAGGCGCGCTGGATACGCAATGCAATCTCGCCGCGATTGGCGATCAGGACCTTTTCAAACATCGGCATGCTGGGTCTGCCTACTCGATGATGAACAACACTTGCCCGTACTCCACGGGCTGACCATTCTCGACCAGGATCTGGCGCACCACGCCGGCATGGTCGGCCGGCAATTCGTTGAGCAGTTTCATCGCCTCGATGATGCACAGCACGTCGCCTTCCTTGACTTCGGTGCCGATATCGACGAACACCTTGGAGCCGGGAGAGGCGGAACGGTAAAAGGTGCCCACCATGGGTGACTTGACCTGGTGGCCGCTGGGCACCGGCGGTGTGGCCGGCTCCGCTGGCGCGGCGACCGGCGCTGCCACAGGCGCAGGCGCTGGCGCGTACATTTGGGGCGCGTAGGTGTGGACCGGGGCGGCAGAGGCGGCGCCGGCCTTGACGATGCGCACCTTTTCCTCACCCTCGGTGACCTCGAGTTCGGTGATGCCGGAGGTTTCGACCAGATCGATCAGTGTCTTAAGTTTTCTTAAGTCCATTTAAATCTCCTCTAACTTCTTCGAAATTAGATCATCTTCCAATCATTTCTGAAATAGTACGGATAACTAAAACGACGGACCCGTGATCGCGGCTGCAAGGGTGGGTGCAAGGGTCAATGCCAGGGCAATTGCAGCGTCGGCTACATCACGTGGCAATCCTATGCAGTAGACGACATTTTAGCTGATTTTCTGTCGTCCAGGCACGCTGACCGGCTGGGCGGTGCTACCCAACCTTACACTGCCGCGATGGCCGTGAGCAGTTCGGCATACGACATCTTGCCCAATTTGCGCCCGACTGCGCGGCCCTGGCGATCAAGAATCAAGGTAAAAGGCAGCGCGCCGCTCGAATTTCCCGCTGCCTTGACCAGATCAAGCCCTTGCGCGCCGGATTCGAGCAAGGTGTAGGTTATCTTCAACTTATCGGCAAATGGGCGCATGTTCTTTGCATAATCGATTCCGATACCGACAAATTTTACTTTTGATGCAGCCTCGGTCTGGCTCGCCTTCTGGAAATCCGGCATCTCTTCGAGGCAGGGCCCGCACCAGCTCGCCCAAAAGTTGATGACCAGCGCCTGTCCGCGGAAGCTGGCAAAGCGCACGGGCGTGCCGTCAAGGCTGGAAAATTGCGCTGCCCACAGGGCGTCGAGCCCGGCGGCCGACGTCGCCGCCGCGGTTGGCACTGAGCTTGCCGTGGTTGACCCGACGCTCGTGCCTGCCTTACCCGTTCCTCCGACCCAGCGGTGCACGGCGTAGCCAGCCAGCCCGGCAAGCGCGCCAGTAGCGGCCAGCATGCCGCCGACCAGCCATGATCGCCGCGCTGGCGCGGAAGGCGTGCCCGGGGACGGATCGTCCACGCTAGGAGTCTGCGCGGCAGAACGACTGCGCGGACGTGTGGTGGTTTACGAAGGGCATTGTCATTGAAGTTGATAGCTATTTTTGGGGTGTTTTGGTTTGGCGTGCGTCCTGTGTCCGGAATATAGCGGTTGTAATCGTC
>JANLTL010000629.1:0-11922 GCA_031362905.1 Burkholderiales bacterium
GACCAAGCCGCCGAAGATGCCGGAAATGCCAGCGATGCGGCCCAAGCCCAACATCAACCCGCCGCTGGCCAATCCGATCATGGCGCCCCCTGCAATGGCGTAAAGCCATGTGTTCATGTCCTTGCCTCCGTTGTCCTTGCCTCTGTTGCCCCTGTTGCCCCTGTTGCCCCTATGGCCCCTGTTACCCGCGCCACCGCGGGCAAGCCCGCCTCTTTCCAGGCACGCATGCCGCCCGCCACATTGACCATATTGTGGATGTTGCGCGTCGCCAACTCGCGCGCGGCCAGCATCGAGCGCCTGCCGCTGCGGCAAACCAAAAAGAGCTTGTCGCATCCGGCGGCCAGCTGCGCCATGTGGTCAATATCATCATGCCGCACCGGCACTGCACCGGCTACATGGGCCTGCGCGAAGTCGGCTACGTCACTCAGATCAATCAGCAAGGCGCGGTCACTGTGCAGCGCTTCTGTCAATGCCGTCACCGGCAGCGACTCCCAAAGCGCATCGCCTTCGATCAGTGTGCCGGCCATGCGATTGAGTGGCACGGCCTCGTCGATGCGCTTGGGGCGCGGCAGCTTGAGTGCGGCCATCAGGGCGACAAAATCGTCCTCGCTGGTACCCGACAGACGCGGGTTGGCAGCACGTTCGCGGCCGATGGTGCTCACGGTCTGGCCTTTGTAGTCATGTCCGGGATAAACCAGGGTCGATTCCGGCAAGGCAAACAGCTTCCGGATAATGCTGGTGTACAGCGCATGGGCATCACCATTCTGAAAATCCGAGCGGCCGCAGCCGCCGATCAACAAGGTGTCACCGGTGAAGACGCGGTCGCGCCACACAAAGCTCATGCTGCCAGGGGTATGCCCCGGCGTCGCCAGCACATCGATGCGCTCGGCGCCAAAGTCAATTGTGTCGCCGTTATTAAGCGGATGATCGTAGCCGGTAGCGCCGCACGCTTCACCGACGGCAGTGGTCGCGCCGGTGGCAATCTTGAGTGCATTGGCGCCGGTGACATGGTCGGCATGAACGTGGGTATCGAGGATCCACTGTAGCTTGAGGTTGGCCTCGCGCAGCACCTTGAGGTCACGCTCGCGGTGCTCGAGCACCGGGTCAACGATCACGGCATCAAAGGTGGTGTCGTCGGCCAGGATGTAGGTATAGGTGGAAGATGCCGGGTCGAACAACTGATGGAAGATCATGGCGTACCTCCTTGCAGGTAAGGGTCCATTGAGGTAAGAGCCCCTTGTTGAGGTAAGAGCCCCTTGTTAGGTTAGCGCCCATTGTCAGCGCCCCGGACGCTTGCGTCTGTGCCATTCGTCACAAAGCATGCGCCGCGGCTGGCACGGGTGCACAGCCTACCGCAACGCGCCATGGTATGTCGATTCCCGCACCGAGCGGCGGTGAAGCCCTGGCTCAGGCTGCCAATGGGTGATCGGCGAAGTGTGGACGCTATCCCTCGCCTGGTCCAGTGTCAGTGCTGGGGCCGAGCAGCCGGTTTAGCAGTACGGCCAGTGCCGCACCAGCCAATTGGGAAATGACAAACCCCGGTGCACTAGCCGGTGCAATGCCGGCGAAGCTGTCGCTAAACATCCGGCCAAATGCTGCGGCCGGATTGGCAAACGAGGTCGAAGAGGTGAACCAGTAAGCCGCACCAATATACGCGGCCACCATCGAAGACGCGCGCCCGGCCGGGGCGCGCAGAATCACCAGGATCAGGCCGGCGGTGGCGACGACCTCGGCCAGCCACTGACCGGTCCCGGTACGCAATTTGGTCGAGAATTGCAGAATGCTCATGTCAAACATGGCATGCGCCAGCCACGCTCCCAACATGGCGCCGACCAATTGGACGACGGCGTACGCGATCAGCTCGGTCACCGGCAATTGCCCGCGCCACGCCATCACGGCACTTACAGCGGGATTGAAATGCGCCCCGCTGATCGGGCCAAACACCTCGATCAGAATGTAGAGCCCACCCATCGTCGCAGCAGTGTTGGCCAGCAAGGCGATCGCGACATTCCCGCCTGCCAGGCGTTCGGCCATGATCCCGGAACCAATCACGATGGCCAGCAGCAGCGCGGTGCCAAGCAATTCGGCGAACAGTTTGCGATGCAGTGTCATGCGGCCTCAGCTCCTGGCGATATCAGTCAACGCCTTGTGAAGGTCGGGCTTGCTCATCGTCTCCAATGGCAATTGCAGCAGTTGCAGCATGCGATAGCCGATCGCCTGCCGGGTCAACTCGAACGCGCGTCGCTTGCCCTCATCGCCACCCTCGGCATGCGAAGGGTCGGGATAACCCCAATGCACCTTGACCGGCTGGCCATTTTCACCAAGGCCGCCGAAGAAGACCGGGCAGGTCTCGGCAGCGGCGCTGTCGCAAACGGTGATGACGATCGCCAGCGGCGGCGCTTTTGGCGTGGTGAACTCATCCCAGCTCTTGCTGCGGTAGTCGCTGGTGACCACGCCGGCCCGGTTGAGGGCTTCGAGCGCGAACGGGTTGAGCCGCCCGCTGGGTGCGCTGCCAGCACTGAATGCCTTGACGTCCTTGCCGAGTTTTTGGGCGAGGTGGTTCAGCATGCCTTCGGCCAACACGCTGCGAGCGGAGTTGTGAGTGCAGAGGATGAGGGCGTTGGTGGTCATGACCACGTAAAGTTTGCGCGCCGGCTAGCAACAGGACGAAGCCGGCTTCACGGCAATGCCAATGGGTTTGCCACGCATCGCAGGTGCGGCAACAACAGCAGGGGTGGCGGCAGCGGCAGGTGATGCGACCGCTGTAGGTGCGCAACAAGCCGGACCTGCCGCCGGATCTGCCGCCGGCGCTTCGTTGAACACCGGAATGTTGCCGAGCGTATGGAACTGCTCCCACGCAACGCCCTGCGGGTCGGTGATCCAGTATTTCTCGCTGCGCGCGTAGCAGCAGGTGGTCTCGCCGTCGTCCTGCAGGGCAATATTCGCATCGTCGGCGCGCGCCTTGAGAACATCGAGTTCAGCAACGCTATCAGTCTGAAAGCCCAGATGGTCAATGCCCGGCTTGTTGCCGCGCGTCGAGATGGCGAAGTTGATGCGCGGGTCTTCGATCATCCATTTTGCGTAGTCGGCTTCGATGCGGGTGGGCTCGGCAGCAAATAGTTTGGAATAAAAGCCGATGCTGGTGGCGAGGTTATCAACATGCAGATGGACGTGGAAGCGGTTCATGGTGGGTCTCCGGTTAACGGGGTTTACGTCTGAGGGATTTGGCAACGCCGCAGGCTTGGCCCTGGCAGCAGTTGTCGGTGAGATAGGTGAGCAGGCCAGCCATTTGCTCAAACGCGGTGCGGTAAATCAGGCTGCGGCCGTCGCGCTCCTGCGAGATGAGCCCGGCACGGGTCAGCTCCTTGAGATGGAATGAAAGCGTCGCGGCAGGCACGCCGAGGCTCTCCACCAGAGTGCCGGGGGTGAGTCCGCCTGGTCCGGCCACGACCAATGCGCGGAACACCTGCAGGCGCACCGGCTGTGCCAACGCAGCGAGACAACTGACGACATCGTTTTCTTCCATACTTCCATTATTATCGAATTATCGTAATAATGCAAGGACTTTTAGAAAAATATCGCTGAAGCATTTCGACGAGCACAATGTCGGCGAAAATAATGGCCAAGGAGTTCACCATGAACACGCTCTCTACAAGCCCGCCCCGGAAAACCCACTCTCAGGCGCTCGAACGCTGGAACGGTCGCTATAGCGCGCCCGGGCTCCTGTTTGGCGAGGCTCCCAATGCCTATCTGGCCTCAAAGTCAGGGATGCTTCCTGCGTCCGGGCTCGCGCTTGCAGTGGCCGATGGCGAAGGGCGCAACAGTGTGTGGCTCGCCGAGCAGGGATTGGCCGTGGATGCGGTCGATTTCTCGCCGGTAGCAATATCCAAGGCGCAGGCCTTTGCCGCGTCGCGCGGCGTGAGCGTCAACTTCGCGCAGGCCAACGTGGTCGAGCTGGCGTGGCCGACTGCGGTGTATGACGTGATCGCCGCGATCTTCATCCAGTTCGCCACACCGGCAGAGCGCACACAGCTGTTTCGCTGGTTCAAGCGCGCCTTGAAACCCGGCGGCCTGCTGATTCTGCAGGGCTACCGCGTGGAGCAACTCGGCTACGGCACTGGCGGCCCGCCCGAAGCCGACCATTTGTACAGCGTCGAGATGGTGCGCAAGGCGTTTGCCGATTGCGAAGTCCTGGACCTTGCCGGTTATGACGCCGAGATTCACGAGGGCACCGGGCACAAGGGCATGTCGGCCTTGCTTGGGGCAACCGTGCGCGTGCCCGCCTCGCCCGGTTGAAGCGCCGCATGGAGCAATTCAAAACCCGCGTCGCCATTGTCGGTGGCGGTATCGGCGGCCTCGTCATGGCGCTTCAGTGCCACCAGCGCGGCATCGATTGCATGGTATTCGAGGCAGTCGAGAAGCTCGAACCACTCGGCGTGGGCATCAATCTGTTGCCGCACAGCGTGAAGATTCTGGCCGCGTTGGGCCTGCTAGACGACTTGGCCGCCACTGCCATCGAGACTTCCGAGCTCGCGTATTTCAACAAGCACGGCCAGGCCATCTGGCGCGAGCCACGTGGCAAGGCAGCCGGGTATGACTACCCGCAGTTCTCGATCCATCGCGGTGAACTGCATATGCTGCTGTACCGGCATGCGATCGAGCGGCTGGGGGCTGACCGTGTCCTCACGGCTCACTCGCTCAAGCGTTTTGCTACCGGCACTGGCGCCGCAAATGCCAGCGCGGTATTCGAGCTTCGCCGGTCTGGCGAAGAGGTGGCCGGAGTCGACGCCGAACTCATCATCGCTGCCGACGGCATCCACTCCACCGTGCGCGCGGTGTTTTATCCGGATGAAGGACCGCCCAAGTATTCCGGCCGCGTGCTCTGGCGCGGCACCTGCGTGGCAAAGCCCTTTCTCACCGGGCGCAGCATGATGCAGGCCGGCCACGCCACGCAAAAGGCGGTGGTGTATCCGATCTCGAAAAAGCTGTTTGAACAAACCGGCAACAACCTCACCAACTGGATCATGGAGCTGGCGGTACCGACCCCGTCAGGCGAGGCGCCGCCGAAACAGGACTGGTCAAGACAGGTCGACAAGTCGGTGTTCGCGGCGCCCTTTGCCGGCTGGAAATGGGATTGGCTGGACGTGCCCTCGCTGATCGCCAATGGCGGCCCGGCGTGGGAATACCCGATGTGCGACCGCGATCCGTTAGCGCGCTGGTCGCACGGCCGCGTCACCCTGCTCGGTGACGCCGCGCACCCGATGTATCCGATCGGCTCGAACGGCGCTTCGCAGGCTATTCTCGACACCGAGAGCCTCGCCACGGCGCTCGTGGATGAGCCGGACGTCGAGCGTGCACTTGCGCGCTACGAAGCCGACCGCCGCGAAGCGACCGGCAAGATCGTGCTGGCCAACCGCGGCAACGGGCCGGACCAGGTGATGCAACTGGCAGAGGAGCGCGCCCCCGGTGGCTTCAAGGATGTGAACGACATCATTCCGCAGGCGGAGCTCGAAGCGATCTCGGCGCGCTACAAGCAGACGGCCGGGTTCGCCAAGGCACAGGTCAACCGCAAGACGGCTTGACCGGCTTTCGACTGGCGACGTGGCGCCGTTGCAACAAACACGCCGCGCGCAATGCCCAACACCTTGCTCGAAAAGCGAAAAGTTGTTAGCATTTACATCTTTATAAAACAATACATTATGAGCGTTAGCTAATTTGTTTTATTAGCTTGATGCGAAAAGGAGTTGGCTCTCATGCACCTACTTCGTCCCGCCCTCATCTTCGTAGCCGCTTGCACCGCCGTGCCGCTCCACGCTGCTGCACAGTCCAACTACTTCGGCCTGCGCCTGGGTGCTGCCAACATGCGCGAGTCGGCAATGGAGGCGACCAACCCGCGCGTCACCTCCATCACCGGCGTTACCACGGCTTCCACCGGCACCGCATTCTCTCTTGCGCTCGGCCACGCGTATGCCAACCGCTGGCGCGCCGAAGTCGAATTCACCGACCGCCGCACCGCAAAGTACACCGTCACTTCGTTGGGAAATAGTGGCGGTGCGTTTTCCGGCAATAACGAACTGCGCGTGCGCTCCTGGTCGTTGATGGCCAATGCCTACTACGACATCCCGCTCAACAACAGCGTGGGCGCCTATGTCGGCGGCGGTGTCGGTTATGCGAACAACACGGCGTCGGGCAGTCAGACCTTCCAGAACCCGCCCAATACCGGCGCGGTGCAATTTGGCACCACTTTCCCGAACGGGCGCACCGGCAATTTCTCCTGGTCGCTTGGCGCGGGCGTCAGTTTCGCGTTGAGCCAGACCGTGTCGCTCGAAGGCGGGTATCGCTACACCGATCTGGGTCGCTACAACACGGGCATCGACACCGTGAACGGCGACGAAAAATTCCGGGCGAGATTGAACACGCACGACCTGCAAGCCGGCCTGCGCTTCAAGTTCTGACGCCGGGCGGTGCCAGCCGCTAGGCCGGCTTGAGCGCAATCACCGATAAGGTGGCACGCGCGATCGACACCAGGCGACTCTCGTCATCGGTCACCCGTACTTCCCACACCTGCGTCGAGCGACCGAGGTGAGTCGCGGTCACGCGGCCGGTCACCCAGCCGACGCGCACACTGCGCACATGGTTGGCGTTAATCTCCACGCCGACGGCGATCATGACATTGCGATCAATCGTTTGCCACGCCGCGCAACTGGCGAGCGTCTCGGCGAGCAGCATGGTGGCGCCGCCGTGCAAAAGGCCGGCCGGCTGCACGGTGCGCGCATCGACCGGCATGCGCGCGGTAAGGGAGTCGTCATCGACCTCGGTAAATTCGATGCCCATCCGTGACACGGCCGTGTCGTCATGGCTGCGGTTGATCTGTTCGAGGCTGGGGGGCTTGTGCCAAATGGTCATGGGAGCGTGAAGAAATAGGGGGCGGGTCAGCGCAGTCTACCCTCTGATACGATCCGAGTTGCAATCGACGTGTCGCCGCTTGACGCGTCAATCCGATTTGTCGATTTCATTCAGAAGAGAAGCGCCATGACCCGTGTAAAACTCATCGTCGCCCTGACTTGTGCCTGGGGCACTGCCGGCGCGCAGGCCGCCGGCTCGGCTACCATCAACGTGCAAAACAAATGCGACAAGGGGCAGGCCTACGTCATCCTAAGCACCGGCAGTTCGCTGCAGACCCTATTGCCACCACGCACCAGCAAGTCAACCAAACTCGACCACGGTGACCGCATCAAGGTCGGCGGCGATCTCATTCACACCGTCTCTGCGGCGTCGGAGGGCAAGACTGTACTGGTCTGCAGCAAGTAGCTGGCAGCTCACGCCACGCTCGCTACCGAGCAAAACGCCGTCATTCGCCCGCCCAAACTGGTTTACCGGGGTTACCGGCGATCTACCGGCCCCCTCGCTACCGGGCCAGCTTACTTGGCGGCCGGTTTGGCTTCGGCAGCTTTGGCTGACTTGGCAGCCTTGGCATCGGCGCGCGCCTTGCGCTTTTCATCATTCGCCTTCTTGCGCTCCTCGCGCTCCTTGGCCTGCGCTGCGCGCGCCTGGTCGCGGTCTGCGGAGAGCTTGGCGCGATCGGCTTTCAATTTTTCCCGGTCGGCCTTGAGTTGATCTTTGCTCGCGCCCGCAGCCTTGTCAGCCTTGAGCTTGTCACGGTCGGCCTTGACCTGTGCACGGTCTTTTTTCAACTGCTCGTTGCGCTGCATCGTCGCGTTGGGCGCGCTCTGGGCCAGCACTGGCGCAGAAAATGCGACGGCTGACAAAGCTGCGGCGATCAACATGGTGTGAACCTTCATGCTGTTGCTCCTTCGTAAGAGAAAAGGGATACACGCGGGTGCCGGGGGGTGCCGGAGAGGAGGATTCAAGACACTGCAGATGCCGGGTCCGATGCAATGGGCCCCACCAGATTAGAGCGCGCACATGCTGCTTCGTCAACCATGCGCGCCCCTTCTCAGGCAGATTGTGGCGGCACAGCTCGCCTGCCGCTACACTGTCATGCCCACGCGCATTGCCTCCAGGAGACGTCCATGGATAGCAGGTCAAGTGTTCGGATCATCATGGCGAGCGCCATTGCCATCGCCGCTGCTTTCTCCTTGGCGAGTACAGAGTCCGCCTGGGGCCAGGCGGGCTGGCCGGCCAAGCCGGTGCGCATTGTCGTGCCGTTCGCGCCCGGCGGCACCACCGATATCACCGCGCGCGCAGTGGCGGATCAACTCGGCCAAGTCCTGAAACAGCCCTTCGTGATCGAGAATCGCGCCGGCGCCGGCGGCAATGTCGGTGCCACCGAAGTGGCCAAGGCCGCGCCCGACGGCTATACCTTCCTGATGGGCACGCCCGGCACCCAGGCGATCAACCAGTTCCTGTTCCCGAAAATGCCGTTTGACACCGTACGTGATTTCGCCCCGGTGTCGTTCGTGGTGCGGGTGCCGAATGTGCTGGCGGTGTATCCCGGCACGGGCGTGACCACGCTGGCGGGCCTGGTGGCGTTCGCAAAAGCCCGGCCCGGGGCGTTGTCCTACGGTTCGCCCGGCAATGGCTCGACCGGGCATTTGTCGACCGAGTTGTTCAAGTCGCGTGCGAAGATATTCGCGGTGCACATACCGTATCGCGGCAGCGGCCCGATGCTGCTCGACCTGATGGCGGGCCAGATCCAGATGGCGATCGACAACCTGCCCTCGGCGATACCGCACATCCGCTCGGGCAAGTTGGTCGCCCTTGGGGTGACCAGCGAGCAGCGCAACGCGCAACTGCCCGACGTGCCGACGATTGCCTCGTTGCTGCCCGGCTATGCCGCCGAATCATGGTTTGTGCTGATGGCGCCGGCCGGCACGCCTGTGACTGTCATCACCCGCTTGTCGGCCGAAGTGGACCGGATTCTCAAGAACCCCGCAATGATTGAGCGCTTCCGGGGCCTCGGCGCAGAGCCGGTCGGCGGCACGCCCGAGCAGTTGGGGCAATTTATCGTCGCCGAGACGCGCAAGTGGTCCGAAGTGGTCAAGGCCTCGGGCGCAAAAGTCGATTAGCGCAGGCCGCGATAGCCCGGCAGGGACGCCACGTCTGCAGCGGCCGGGCCGGGGCAATCGACATCAATGATCGCCGCGCACAGTGGTGCGAACGCGGCGTGAAAGTGATTCTTGGCTTTGACGCACAACAGCCGCACGCGCTCCGGGTCAATGCCGTGCAGCGCAAAAAAACCGGGATCATTGGCTGCGTCGGTCTGCGAAGTAATGACCAGATGAATGCCATCGACGTCGAGCAATGCGGTATCGCCGAGTGTCACGCGGCTGCCGCGCTCCATCGGGCCAGTGTTATGGAAATTGCCGTCGGTGAGCAACAGTACGCGCGCATCCAGCGCGACGGGCGCGCCGAAGCGTTGGTCCAGGCGTGCCCCAATACGCAACGACAGCGTCGCGCCAAGCCCGGCGCTGCGCGCCAACCCGACCGCATCAGGATCGGTGAAATACGCGAACACGATGTCGCCCGGGCGCAGGGCGGCGAGCGGTGAGGCGGCATTGCGCCGTGCCTCCAGCAGCGCGCGCAACAGCGCCGGGGTGTCGGCCGCGCCGCCCGACAAGGGATTGTCGGCCGGGTCGGTCAGCGCCACCGGACGCAACGCATCCGCTGCCTGCGCGGTGAGCAGCGCGGCGGCGCGCTGCAGGCCTTGCTCCGGTGTGACCAGCACGGGTGTGAATGCGCCGGCGCAGGCGCGCCACTGCTGTGAGAGCGCCGTACAGGCGGCATCCGCAACTTCCTGCTCATTGGCCCAGGCCATCACCGAGGCGCCGGTGTCGGAGGTATCGGCATAGGGGAAGCCGCCGAACAGCGACACATCAAGTTGTGCTTTGGGATCGGCTTTTTCGAGCGCCCGCGCCGCCGCCAGCAAGGGCAGCATCGGCGCGGCATTGGTGCGCATGTTGAAGCTGGGCAGTCGTAGTCCGAGTTGCAGCAGGCGGCCGCGCGGGCGCGGCGCGCCCTCGGCCATCGCGAGCAGCCGCGCAACTGCGCGCACGGCGGTTTCGCGCATGTCGATATGCGGGTAGGTGCGGTAGCCGGTCGCGTAGTCAAGTTGTTCAACCATCCGCACCGGCAGGTTGGCGTGAAAGTCGAAGCTGGCGGCAAGCGGCACGCCGGGCAGCAAGGTACGGACCTGCGTCACCAAGTCGAGATCCGGGGTATCGGTACGGCTCGTGATCGCGGCGCCATGCAGCGACAGATACACCGCGTCGGGTTGCAGCGCGGCCAGACCGGTCAGCACCTCGGCGCAAAACGACTCGAACAGCGCGTGCTCGATCGGCCCACCGGGATTGGCCGATGCGCAGCGCAACACCTCAGCGTGCCAGTGCGGATGCGCCGCCAGCACTTCGCCGACGCCCGCCAGTTCGGTGGCCGTGCCGCGCGCCGCGTCGAGTGCCGCCGCGCCGCATTGCCATTCGCGCGCCGCGAATTGGGCACGGCCAGTTGGCAGCGGCGAAAACCGGTTGCCTTCGAACCAGAGACGGGCGACAGCGAGGGTGGGCATGAGGGAGGGTTGAATCTGTGCAATCGAGGCCGCGTGCCGTTACACTGCGATCAACGCTTTGGCGACCGACTTTCGGCGAAAAAAACGGCATGACGGACCTTGCAGCATCGCACCTGTTTCACCGCAATCCTGCGCAATCCTACCCCATGGCGGTGCGCGGTGAAGGCGTGTACCTGTTTGATGCTGACGGTAAACGCACCCTTGACGCCAGCGGTGGCGCGGCCGTGTCCTGCCTCGGTCACGGGCATCCGGCAGTGATTGCCGCGATCCAGCGGCAGGCCGGGCAACTCTGCTACGTCCACACCAGTTTTTTCACCAGCGCGCCGGCCGAAGCGCTGGCCGCGTGCCTGGTCGCGGCGGCGCCGCCCGGGTTCAGCCACGCGAGCTTTGTGTCCGGCGGCGGCGAAGCCATGGAGACCGCGCTCAAGATGGCGCGTCAGTATTTTCTGGAGATCGGCCAGCCGCAGCGCACCCGCTTCATCGCGCGCCGCCAGAGTTATCACGGCAATACGCTCGGCGCCCTGGCCATCGGCGGCAACGCGTGGCGGCGCGCGCCGTTTGCGCCGCTGCTGATGGACGTCACTCACGTCAGCCCGTGCTATCCGTATCGCGAGCAGGCGCCCGGTGAGAGTGCCGGGCAGTACGGTGCGCGGCTGGCGGCCGAGCTGGAGCAGACCATCGTGGAGTTGGGCGCGGACACCGTGATCGGCTTCGTTGCCGAACCGGTAGTTGGTGCGACCCTGGGTGCCGCACCCGCAGTGCCGGGCTACTTCCGGCGCGTGCGTGAAGTCTGCGACCGTCACGGCATCCTGCTGATACTGGACGAAGTGATGTGCGGCATGGGGCGCTGCGGCACGCTGTTCGCGTGCGAGGCCGAAGGCGTGACGCCGGATCTGATCACCATCGCCAAGGGCCTCGGAGCAGGCTACGTGCCGATCGGCGCGGTGCTGCTGCAGCAACGCATGCACGATGCGTTTGTCCACGGCTCGGGCGCGTTCCAGCACGGCATGACCTACATGGGCCACGCACTCGCCTGCGCCGCGGCGCTCGAAGTGCAGCGCGTGATCGAAGCCGATGGCCTGCTTGAGCAGGTCAGGGTGCGTGGCGCGCAATTGCAGGCCGGCTTGCGCGCGGCGTTTGCCGGGCACGCGCATGCCGGCGAGATTCGCGGACGCGGCCTGATGGTGGCGCTCGAACTGGTGGAAGACCCGAGCAGCAAAACGCCGTTTGACCCCGATTTGCAATTGCATGCACACATCAAGCGCAGCGCCATGGAACTGGGGATGGCGTGCTATCCGAGCGGCGGCTGCGTTGACGGCCGGCGCGGCGATCACGTGGTGCTGGCGCCGCCCTTCATTGCGAGTGCGGCCGAGATTGACGCCATCGTCGAGATTTTG
>JANLTL010000645.1:0-4054 GCA_031362905.1 Burkholderiales bacterium
GCAAGTGGGCCAAGGTGATCAAGGACAACAACATCAAGGCGGAGTGATCGCAACTGGAACCATGCCTTGAAAACCCTTGGTGGGAGCGCCTTTCAGACCGATGGTTCAGGAAACTGCCGGCGCCGGCACCGCGTTGTGCTCAGCCCACCAGCGCTTGAGCCAGTTGTTGGTGCCGCCTATTTCCACAATTTCCCGCAGACCTTCAGGCACCGGCGGCAGTTGCAGTGTGGTGCCACGCGTATGGTTGGTGAAGCGGCCGCTCAGGTAATCGACCTCAATGTCATCGCCGGTGGCACACGCATCGCTGATGCCGGGGCAATCGATCAGCACTGGCAGGCCCAGGCCGATGGCTTCACGGTAGGCGAGAAACGGCATCGATTCGCACACCAGCCCCAGGCCCAGTGCCTGCATCGCAATGTAGCCCTGCATCTTCGGCCCCATGCCGAAATTGCGCCCGGTGACGATCACGTCACCCGGGCGGCAACGCTCGGCGAAACCGGGGTCGGTTTCGGCAAACAGGTGCGGCACGATGTCCTTCGGGTCGAAGCGCATTTCGGAGACGATGCGCATCGGCACCACGCCGCCCATGTGCGGCACGTCATGGCCGAGGCGATAGCAGCGGCCGCGCCGTACCCATGAGAACGCTGCCGTATCGGCTGCCGAATGGGTGTTCATGACCTGCTCATCGCGTTACGCATCCGAGCACTCATTGAGGCTTGATGCCGGCATCCTTGATCACCTTCGCCCACTTCTGCAATTCACTGTTGATGTGTGCACCGAACACCTCGGGGCTGCTGGCCACAATGTCGGCGCCATCATTGTTGAAGCGCGCCTTGATCTCGGGCCGGTTGAGGATGGTAGCAATCTCGCCATTGAGTTTTGCGACGATGTCGCGCGGCGAGCCGGCGGGCATCACCAGCCCGATCCACGCGGTCGCCTCAAATCCCGGCATGCCCGCCTCGGCCACCGTACCGACGTTGGGCAGCAAGGGCATGCGCTTAGCTCCGGTCACTGCAATCGGCTTGATCTTGCCTTCGCGGATCGATCCCATCACCTGTGCCGGTGAGGTCGAGAGCATATTGAGCTGGCCCGAAATCAGATCCACCATCGCCGGTGGAATACCTTTGTACGGCACATGCACGTAGTCGAGCTTGGCCGACATGCGCAGCAACTCCATGGCAATGTGCGCCGAGGTACCGATGCCCGAATTGCCCATGCTCAAGGTGCCCGGCTTCTGCCTGGCCAGCGCAATCACTTCATTGAGATTGTTGGGCGCAAATGTCGGGCCGGCCACCACGATCAGCGGGATGGCCGTGGTCTGGATCAGCGGCGTGAAATCCTTCAAGGGGTCGTACGGCACCTTCGGGTGCAGGCTCGGGTTGATGGTGTAGGTGGTCGTCACCAGGAGGATGGTGTAGCCGTCGGCCGGCGCCTTCACTGCGACCTCTGTGCCGATCAGCGTGCCGGCCCCGGGGCGGTTCTCGACCAGCACTTGTTGGCCCCAGCGTTCAGTTAAGTGCTGACCGATCAGGCGCGCCTGGATGTCGATGCCATCACCCGCGGGGAACGGCACGATGATGCGAATCGGCCGCTCCGGATATTTGGCCGCCGGGCTTTGTGCCTGAGCGGCGCATACCGCTGTCAGCCCCACACCGATCAATGCCTTTACCGCAAGGCGCATCGTTTTGTTCAGCATGATCACACTCCAGCAGGGGAAACGGGGGAAGCCAGGGACACCAGGGAAACCGTACGTGCATCGACAATCTGCCCCGCCACTGCGGAGGCGGCGACCGTGGCCGGGCTGCCCAGATACAACTTGGCATCGCGCGCGCCAAAGCGGCCGGTGTTGTTGTTGGTAGCAGTCGAGAGCGAGACTTCGCCGGCATCCAGTGGGCCGACCACGGCGTCATTGCACGGCCCACAACCTGCCGGCAACACCACCGCGCCGGATTCGAGCAGAACCTGCATCAAGCCTTCACGCACGAGGCGTTGGCTGGTTTCTTCCGAACCCGGCACCACGAACAGCCGCACGCCGTCGGCAATGCGCCGCCCGGCCAGATACCCGGCCGCGGTAGCGATGTCTTCATACATGCTGGAGGCACACGAGCCGATGAACGCATGGTCGATGCGCGTGCCGGCCACTTCAGAGACCGGCACTGCATTCTGCAGGCCACCGGGCGTGGAGATTTGCGGCTGCAGTGCCGCGATGTTGATCTCGGCTTCGGCTTCGTACTGCGCATCGGCATCGGAGACCATCGCTGCAAACGGCCGCTGCGCGACGCTGCGCGCATGCGCCAGCACGGCTTCAGATGGCGGAAAGAACACACCATAGGCACCGAGTTCGGTGGGAGCGCTGCACAGACCCACACGCGCCGCCAATGAAAACTGGTCCAGGTCCCCCGCGAATTCGAGGATGCGGTAATCCAGGTCGAACGGCAGCAGCTTCTTGCGGATCAGCGCGCCGATATGCGCCCCGAGATCGCGCGCATTCACGCCGGGCGCCAGCTTGCCGCGCAGCGTGAGCTTGAGCGTTTTCGGCACCATGATCCAGTTGTTGCCGGTGGCCAGCACGCGCGTGATCTCCATGCCCATGCGGAACGCCACCGCGCCGATCGCCCCGGCGTTGGTGCAATGGCGGTCGTTGTCAAAATAAAACATGCCGGGCAGCACCATGCCGCGCTCCATCGGAAACACGTGGCCATGGCCGCCGCGGCCGACATCGAAGAAGGTACCGACGCCCCAGCGTTTGGCCGCGCCCCGGTTGATCGAGCCGTACTGGGCCGCGCGCGCGCTGCCATAGAGCACCTCGTGGTCGGTGACCATCACCACTTTTTCGGGCTCGGCCAGCCGGTCGATGCCGAGCGCATCGAGTGCGCGCTTCACGCTCGGCACCATGTTGTCGTGGATCATCACCATGTCCGGGTTCGGATAGACGATGTCGCCGGCCTGCACCGCCGCCTTGCCGCCGGCGCGCGCGATGATCTTCTCCGCGCCAGTCATTCCGGCCATGCCGCTTTTCCCAACCGCCCCTTCAACTGCGGCTGCACCATCACTTCACCTCGAATTCGCCGTTGATTTCCACCGGAATGCCATGTGGCAATTCGGCCACGCCAATCGCCGTGCGCGCATGCTTGCCGTTCACCGGCCCCAGCAGCTCGTAGAAAAAATCCGAGGCGCCATCGATCACGTTGGGCATGCGGTCAAACCCGGGTGACGCATTGACCATCCCAAACAGGCGCACCAGACGTTTGATGCGGTCCAGATCGCCCAATTCCTGCTTGATGCTCGAAAGAATCGAGAGCGCTACGGTACGCGCCGTTGCATAGCCCTCTTCGATCGACACGTCGGCCGGCACCTTGCCGGTGTGGCGCACACCCGGCAGGGCCGGCAGGTCGCGCCCGTGCCCGGACACGAACAGGATCGAGCCGACCTGCACACAACCAGTGCGGTTCGGGTTGGGAAACCTGAAGGGCGGCGGCAGCGTAAAGCCCATCGCCTGCACCCGCTTTTCGATTTCACTCATTGCCTGCCCTCCGGTTTGCTTCAATGAAACCCTGCGCGCAGCTGCATCCCTGCCAGCCCATTTCAGCCATCAACCCGCAGCCATCAACCCTCTGCCATTACCCTTCGCGCAGCGCCAGCTTGCCGCCCGCGAGGCGGCCGCCATACTTCCTGTCGCCGGCAGTAATCTCGATCTCGGTACCGCGCACGCGCCCGGTGAGGGGCACGATTGCGCCGTCCCGGGCAATGCTGCCGGTGAGCATCTGGAATTCCTGCTTGAGCGTCACCTGGCCCTGCTTCACGCGGTAAGTGCCGGCCACCTTTTGCGGCACCACCCAGTGCAGCACCTTGCAGTAGCTCGATTCGCAGCCGGGCTGGCCGGCGAGATCGGCCTTCGCATCCGGTTCCCACTCCCCCATCTCGAAGGTATTGGAAACAATCCGCGTGCCCGGCTTGAGCGCCAGGATGAATGCCGCAACCGCTGAGGCTCCACTGATTGTAGCCGGCGTCGCGGTCGGGGTTTCCAAATCCGCCGTCCTTCGTCTGCTTGGTG
>JANLTL010000671.1:0-2318 GCA_031362905.1 Burkholderiales bacterium
CCTTGAAATGGGTGGGTGAAATCGGGAACCCGTAATTATACCCGGGTTGGCCTGCTTTTCGCTCTGTTTTATTTGGCCGGAAATGAGGCCGTGCGCTCTGCCGCGCCTTGCACCGAAAAAAGAGTTTCTGGCGCAATATCCGCGCCGTTAGGCCAGCACACGGTGCCACCAGCGATGAAGAATTTCCGGAACTCCGCGCGATTTTTAAGCGGATCAAATACCGGTCCGCGCAGCCAACGCGAAAAGTCAACAATCTTGCGCAGACCAGTGTTGAAGACCAGCTCAATGCGGTATCCCGCGACATAGTGCGCTTCGACAACCTGCGGCAGACTTGTCATGACGATTACTCCAACGGCGCGATTTGCCGGATCGGCTGCAGCGCCTTCGCTTTTTTCTAATTCATGTGAAGGTCTCAGCGACTCAACGCAGTACGGCGGCGCAATGTTGTATTTCTGAACGGCTTATTCGAGCAAAGCCCCAATGCGCGCGATCACGTCGTCCACTACAAAATCCGGCAGCAACTCGATATAGCGCGGTGAACGGTCGGCCCAGGAAAGCATTCGCGCCTGATGCACCAGCACCACTCCTTGCGTTTCGCCGCCGGTACCCGATAGAGACACGGCAAATCCTGCATCACGCGCGTAGGCGCCGCCTTGCGTCACCGGACAAACCATCATCAATCCACGCCGGTTGAACGCCTCGCGCGTCAGCACCAGAACGGGACGCGCGCCGCGCTGTTCGCTGCCGCGTACCGGTTCGAGATCGATATGCCAGATATCGCCCCGCTCCGGAATACGCCTCATATCACTTCCTTGCCGACCGGTGCTGCGCGGTCCCATTCCTTGTCGATACGGAATTTTTTTCCCTCGCATTGCGCGAGCAATTGCTCCAGCGTGTACTTCGGACGCTTTTTGGCGCTCACGATCAGCTTGTCCCGGTCCAGCGCAATTTGAACTTCACTGCCGCTTCGCAGGCTGAGCGCCTTGAGCAGTTGCTTGGGCAAGGTCAGCGAGACCGAGCCGCCGAGTGAACGTAGTGTGGCTGTGTGCATGGCTTCGTTTCAGTTGGGTGAAAACCGAGAGGCAGCATTGATTTACCTGCGCCACAATATCCATTTATTATACTTTTATATAACTGTTCCACGTATAAGGTCCGGCCTTGTTTTTGCGGTGCGGCAAATTGGTATTGGAATTGTTTGCGCAGGACAAAACGCAGATTTCCGAACTCCGCGCAAATGCAAATCTACGCGGGCGCGCCCTGGCCCCTGTCCGCTGGTACCCCGCATGCGGCCGGATCACAGCCAACGGCGGCGCCGTCCGTCTCAGCGTCGGCCGGTGCGGCAGCATATTGCTCTGGCGGCTGCGCGAGGTAGCGCGCGAGCACCGCATCCATCGATTGGACATGATTTTCGAACCATTCGGTGAGCGCGGGGCCGAGGGTTTGGGCAATCCCGGGGTGTCCTGCCACAGCTCGCGCGCGCACCGCGCGCACGGTCTCGGTGACCATTTCGTGCTCGCCAAGATGGCAGCCAATCGGTGGAAAGTTGCTTGCCTTCATTTGCGCATTTTCAAACGTGAAATGGGTTTCGCAGTGGGCGAGCAGATGATCGAGCGCATCAACTACGCCACTGGCCGGCGCACTGCCGACGGCATTGAGGGCAGCGACGAAATCGGCGTGATGCTGGTCGATGCTGGCGTCACCGGTGAGCAAGGCGGCGTGAAGTGTGAGCATGGGGTAACGACGGGCAAATGCGGGAGTGGCGCATTCTACGGGCTTGTCGGCTTGGGCGCGACTTCAGGTTGCGCCAGCGCTTCCGGCCCCGCGCGCACCAATTCATAGTCGCTGCTGCGCACGCCGCGCAGCAACGTGCCGGTTTCATCATTGGACACACCGAGCGCTTCGAGGCTCTCTGCCGCCAGGCGCAAGCTCGCCTCCAGCGTTTCGGGGAAGGCGTGCCGCACGCCCACCTGATGGAGGGCGTCGCAGGTCATCAAATCGCGGGCGCGGGCGACGATATCGATGTGCGGCGCATGGGAACGGATCAGCGTGGCGGCGCGCACGGCTTCGGGGCCGTTGTCGATCGTCAGGATCACCAGATCGACCGCTTGCAAGGCAGCGCTGTCGAACAATGCCGGGTTGCAGATGTCGCCGTAATACACCGGATGCCCTTCGCCGCGCCATTTATCCACCAGTGCAGCATCGGTGTCGAAGGCAAGGTAGGGGATTCCGCTGCTGCCGAGTATGGTGCCAACGGTATGGCCGACGCGCCCATAGCCGGCGATCACGGCACGCGCATGGGTGTGCTCCGCAGCGACCTG
>JANLTL010000697.1:0-2991 GCA_031362905.1 Burkholderiales bacterium
GGAGGCAATTGATTGGAAGCAGGGTAACCGGCGGTGTCGAGCAGGGCACCCCACTCCGGCTCGCCAAATCCCGCTTGCTGACTATTGCCCACCTTTAGTACCGGAATGGCGGTCGCGCCGGTGAGCTTCTTCATCTCGTCAAGGTCCTCGTTGGACTTGACCAATTTCTCGCTAAAAGGGACGCCTCGTTTGTTGAGATAGGCGCGACCCTGGTCACAGCCGGCGCAGTCTGCGGCAGCAAAGAGGGTAACGGGAAAATTGCGCGACGCCTGCTGCAACACGAACGGCAGCGGCGTGCTGCCGGACGACTGCACTGACGCAGCGATGTCTTTCTTTTGCACCACTGGCGGCTTGGCACCCTTGGGCGCGGCAGGCGGCGGCGTGTCGCTGTAAATCACCCGGCCATCCGGGCCGGTGTATTTGTACTGTGCCGCTGCCGCAGTACTCATCAGCGCTATGGTGATCAAAAGTACGGTTCGAAAAATCATCTCGGCCTCCTTAAGAATCAAGATGTTACACGGCAATCATACCACTATGCCTGAGCAATGCGTCAAGCGTTGGATCGCGCCCGCGAAACGCGCGAAAACTCTCGGCGGCCGGCCGGCTGCCACCGACTGCGAGCACTTCATCTGCAAAGCGCGCGCCGGCGATGGGGGAGAGAACGCCTTCTTCTTCAAACGCGCTGTAGGCATCTGCCGACAACACCTCGGCCCACTTGTAGCTATAGTAGCCAGCTGCGTAGCCGCCGCCGAAAATGTGCGAGAAATTGTTGGGGAAGCGGTTGTAGCCGGGTGGAATCATCACCGCTACGCGCTGGCGAATTTGGTCAAGCAATTGCAGGGGCGTGCTCTTGCTGCCATCGAAATCGGCATGCAGCTGCATGTCGAACAGCGAAAACTCGATCTGGCGCAAAGTCTGCATGCCTGCCTGGAAATTTTTTGCAGCGCGCATTTTGTCGAACAGCGCACGCGGCAACGGCGCGTCGGTGTCAACCTGGGCGGTCATATGCTTGAGCACGTCCCACTCCCAGCAAAAATTTTCCATGAACTGGCTGGGTAACTCTACGGCGTCCCACTCGACGCCGTGAATGCCGGAGACGCCCAGATCATCGACGCGGGTGAGCAGGTGATGCAGGCCGTGTCCGAATTCGTGGAACAGGGTGATCACATCATCGTGCGTGAACAAGGCGGGTTTGCCACCAACGCTGCGGGCAAAATTGCAGGTCAGGTGCGCGACCGGGGTCTGCAGGACACCGGCGTGGCGGCGGCGGGTCACCGCGTCGTCCATCCAGGCGCCCCCGCGCTTGCTATCGCGCGCGTACAGGTCAAGATAAAACCGGCCGATCAGGGTCTGGGCGCTGGCCCCGTCGCTCACAGCATCACCGGCAGGGCGGCGCGACTCGATCCGAAACCCGCGTACATCGTCATGCCAGGCGTGCGGTGCACTGAGCGCAGGATCAGGCTTGATCTCGACATTGAAGATCGTCTCGACCACCTTGAACAAGCCGGTCAGCACCTTGTGCTCGGGGAAATACTCTTTGACTTCCTGATCGGAAAACGCGTAGCGCCGCTGGCGCAATTTTTCCGAGGCAAACATGGTGTCCCAGGCGTTGAGTGTGTCAAGCCCGAGCGTCTGTTTGGCGAACGCCGTGAGTTCACGGTAGTCGCGCTCGGCAAACGGGCGCGCGCGCGCGGCGAGGTCATTGAGAAAGTCGAGCACCTGCTGCGGCGTGTCGGCCATTTTGGCGGCGAGCGAGACCTCGGCGAAATTGTTGAAGCCAAGCAGTGCCGCTTCTTCTGCGCGCAACGCGACGAGTTGGTTGATCAAGGCGGTGTTGTCGCACTTGGGGTCACCGAATTCGGACGCGCGCGTGACATTGGCCTTGTAAATGGTCTCGCGCAGGGCACGGTCATCTGCGTACTGCAACACCGGCAGGTAGGAGGGCGCCTGGAGGGTCAGCTTCCAGCCAGGCTTGCCGTCTTGTTGCGCCGCTTCACGGGCGGCGTCCCTGACGTCTTGCGGCAATCCAGCGAGGCGTGCTTCATCGTCGATGAACAACGCAAACGCGTTGGTGGCGTCAAGCACGTTTTCCGAAAAACGCGACCCGGCCAGGGACTGCTCTTCGGCAATGGTCTTGAAGCGCGCCTTCTTGTCGTCCGGCAACTCGGCACCGGAGAGACGGAAGTCGCGCAGGCGGTTTTCGATGATCTTCTTGCGCGCAGGGTTGAGGGCTGCAAACGCGGCCGACTTACTGAGCGCGCGGTATTGATTGAACAAGGCCAGGTTTTGGCCAAGGTCGGTCCAGTATGCGGTGATCTTGGGCAGGTTTTCGTTGTAGGCGTCGCGCAGCGCCTGGCTGTCGATCACCCCGTGCAGATGCCCCACCACGCCCCATGCGCGCGACAATTTTTCATTCGACTCTTCGAGCGGGGAGACCACATCGTCCCAACCGGCACTGGCCGATTGTCCGACGCGCTCGATGGTGGTGCGGCACGCCGCAATCAGGACATCGACCGCCGGCGTGATGTGCGCCGGAGTGACGTTTGCGAAGCGCGGCAGGTCAGAGAAGTCGAGGAGCGGATTGGTGGCGTCGGAAATCATGGAGGGGCAGGAGGGTGGGGGGAAAGTCTGAGAGGTGAATCGGCGCCGGGTGTTCGGTGATCTGGATGCCTTGTGGGTAATGCCTGCAAGCGGACTGCGATGCCGACTGTGAACCGAATTGTGAACCGGACTGTGAACCGAACAAGACCTTGGTCGCGCCTAGCCTGTCGTCACGCCCTGGACGGTCTCGGCTGCCTTGAGCGTGTTCGAGAGCAGCATGGCAATGGTCATCGGCCCGACGCCGCCCGGCACCGGCGTGATCCAGGCCGCCACCTCACTCACACCGGCAAAATCAACGTCGCCACAGAGCTTGCCGGCGCTGTCGCGGTTCATGCCGACATCAATCACGCAGGCGCCTGGTTTGACCATGTCACGCGTCACAAGGTTCAC
>JANLTL010000709.1:0-2012 GCA_031362905.1 Burkholderiales bacterium
TCCAGCCAGACCGGGTCGGGCAGGCGCGACTGGATCGTGTCGTTGGGGAACAGCGACTGGTTGACGTGCAGATTGGTCGGGTGCAGTACCTGCGCAGTACGGCTGGCCGAGGCCATCAGCACACCGATGCGCGCGAAGGCGCCGCGTGCCTGATCGCCAAAAGTGCCGATGGCACGCTTCATGTATTGCAGATAGGCACCGCCATGACGCGCCTCGTCGCGCGCGATCAGCTCGTAAATCTGCTTGATCACCGGCTCGGTGTGCCATTCGGACGCACGCCGGTACCAATGATTGAGCCGGATCTCACCGCAAAAATGCATCATCAGGGTTTCAAGCGCGGGTGCAGGATCAAATGGAAAGCGCACTGCGTGCAGTTCATCTTCAGTCGGCGACAGATCAGGGCGGAAGCGCCGGAGATATTCGAGCAGCACCAGTGAATGCTTCTGCTCCTCAAAAAACCACACGCTCATGAATGCGGAAAAATCGCTGTCGTGCTGGTTGTCACGCAAAAACATCTCGGTGGCCGCCAGTGCCGACCACTCGGTGATGGCGTTCATCTTGATGGTCTGCGCCTGCGCCTCAGACAGTTGCGACACGTCAAAGCGCACCCACGGCACATCGGTCGCCATGTTCCAGCGCACCGCTTCGAAGGATTTGAATAAATCAGGATAGAGCATGGGAATTCCTTTATTGCGCCAATGCCGGCGATGCTGCAGGCGGATCCACGCAAATGCCCTTTTTGCTGATGGAGTCCACTATGTATATGTACGAACCAGGGGCTGCTTCTGGTTTCGCCGATCGTGCCCAGGCTGCGACACTGCTTTGCGGGTGCGCATCAAATCGGGATGCCGCAGTGGCCCCCCACGCCGGACCTGGGGAAGCACTCCCGGAAGTACGACCCTGCAGTGTTGACAGTCATGCGAGCGCATGGTTCACTCGCCAGGCAGCCAACGCCATCCCCACGCTGCCCAAGCCATCGATGATCTTTACCTGCGCGGGGGGTCGCCGCAGCTGTCCCATCGCTGACCCGCCCGCCCAGATCTCGACACTGGTGGGCAACGCAGTGCGCAACCCGGCGAGGCCGTCAAGCAACTGACCCGCGGCATAGGCCGCACTAAACGACAGGGCGACGATATCTGCCTGCTGCGAGACAGCTGCGCGCACGATCTCGCCAACCGGCGTCTGCACGCCGAGCGATACACAGTGCGCGCCTTCGAGCGCCAGCACCGCCTCCGCCATCAACAGGCCGAGGCCGTGTTCCTCGCGCGGAAACGTGGTCAGCAACACGCGCGGCGACACACGCCCGCGCGGAACGGAAGCGATTGCACTGCGCAACACAATCTTGATTGATTCGGTGTACAGATGCTCCTCAAAAATTTCCAGGTTGCCGCCAACCCACGCTTCGCCCACGGCATGGTTCAGCGGCGCGACGATCTCGATCACAAAGCGCGCCAGCCCCAGCCGCAGCAATTGCTGCCCCAGCGCGCCGCGCAGCTCCTCAATCCGGTGCGCGCGCACCAGCTCCACCAGCGCCGCGCATTCGGCAGACACCGGCTGGCCGGTAGCGCTGGCATGCGTCTCGCGCAGACCACACAGTTCGGCGAGGCTGTAGTGCATCAGCTTGCCCGGACGCATGCCTTGGTCCATCAGGCGTTTGACGACGCGCAGCTTGTCAACTTGATCGGCTGCGTAAACCCGTTCACCAAAGGTATCCCGCAGGGGCACCGGAAAGCCGTAGCGGCGCTCCCAGATGCGCAGCGTGTCCTTGGACAAGCCGAGTTCACGCTCAACCGCGCCGATGCCGAAGGTGGCCGTCAACGGGGAAAGGGGAGGATGGGAGGACTCAATCATTGAGTTGCGCTCATTGCCCGCAAGGAGAGCCTGGCGGGCGGACTAGAAGACCGGTACATTGGAAAGTACATTGGGAATAGAGCCTATTTGTCTAGGTCAATATATCATATATGAACATAATGTGTCAAATTAGTTCAATTATATTTTATATTGACGTAGAC
>JANLTL010000730.1:0-2695 GCA_031362905.1 Burkholderiales bacterium
TGCCTTCAACGTGTGCCGAGCCAAACTGCATCGGCACACCGAATGCAATCGCACTCATGATGGTGAGCTTGTGTGCCGCGTCCACGCCCTCGATATCAAAGGTCGGGTCGGTTTCGGCGTAGCCGAGCTTCTGCGCTTCACGCAGCACATCGGCAAACGGCAGTCCCTTGTCGCGCATCTCCGAGAGGATGAAGTTGGAGGTGCCGTTGATGATGCCGGCGATCCACTCGATACGATTGGCGGTCAGGCCTTCGCGCAGGGCCTTGATGATCGGGATGCCCCCTGCTACTGCCGCTTCAAAGCCGATCATCACGCCTTTCTTTTGCGCGGCGGTGAATATCTCGTTGCCGTGGGTGGCGAGCAAGGACTTGTTGGCGGTGACCACGTGCTTGCCCGCCTCAATGGCGCGCAGCACCATGGTCTTGGCGATGGTGTAACCACCGATCAGCTCGATGACGATGTCAATCTCGGGATTGTTGAGGATGTCGTCAGCATTTTTGGTAACAACGGCGCGCCCTTTGACGATGCGCTCTGCGCGCTCGGTGTCAAGGTCGGCCACCATCGAAATGACGATATCGCGCCCGGCGCGGCGCACAATTTCTTCGCGGTTGCGCGCCAGCACGTTGAAGGTGCCGCTGCCGACGGTGCCAATGCCCAACAAGCCTACTTGAATCGGTTTCATGTCACTCCGTTTGGTGTCAGTGGTGCGTCATCATCCTGCGCCGCCGCGCACAGCCGCTCTGGTCAACGCTTTTCAGGCCCATGGCCCTGCGGGGTGCTCTGGGTAAAGCTCTCAGGCCGCCGCCTTGGCCAGAACCCCATCCTTGCGAAACATGTCCTTGATGCCGCGCAGCGCCTGGCGTGTGCGCTGCTCGTTTTCGATCAGGGCAATGCGCACGTAGTCGTCGCCGTAATCACCAAACCCAATGCCCGGCGAGACCGCAATCTTGGCGTCAGCCAACAGCTTTTTGGCAAATTCGAGCGACTTCATCTCGGCGTAGGCTACCGGAATCTTCGCCCAGATGTACATCGACGCCTTGGGTTTGTCGACCATCCAGCCGATCTCGTGCAGGCCCTTGACCATCACGTCACGGCGGCTCTGGTACTGGGCGGTGATCTCTTTGACGCAATCCTGCGGGCCTTCGAGGGCTGCGATGCACGCCACCTGCACGGGTGTGAAGCTGCCGTAGTCGTGATAGCTCTTGATGCGCGCCAAGGCGTTGACCAACTCCTTGTTGCCCACCATGAAGCCGATGCGCCAGCCGGCCATGTTGTAGCTCTTGCTCATGGTGAAAAACTCGACCGCGATGTCCGAGGCGCCCGGTACTTCCATGATCGACGGCGCGCGATAGCCGTCAAAGGTGATGTCGGCGTAGGCGAGGTCATGCACGACGAGGATGTCATGCTCTTTCGCCAACGCCACCACGCGGGTGAAGAAATCGAGATCGACGCACTGCGCAGTGGGGTTCGACGGGAACCCGAGGATCATCATCTTGGGTTTGGGGAAGCACTCACGGATGGTGCGCTGCAGTTCCTCGAAGAAATCAACGTCTGGCGTCATGCGCACACTGCGGATGTCAGCACCGGCGATCACCGCGCCGTAAATGTGAATCGGGTAGCTCGGATTCGGCACCAGCACCGTGTCGCCGCGATCAAGCGTTGCGAGCATCAAGTGCGCAAGGCCTTCTTTGGAACCGATGGTGACAATCGCTTCCGAATCCGGGTCGAACTCCACCCCATAGCGCGTCTTGTACCAGGTGGTAATGGCCTTGCGCAAACGCGGAATGCCTTTGGACACCGAGTAGCCGTGCGTGTCGGGGCGCAGTGAAGCTTCGACCAGCTTGTCCACGATATGCTGCGGCGTCGCGCCATCGGGATTGCCCATCGACAGATCAATGATGTCTTCACCGCGCCGACGTGCCGCCATCTTGAGTTCAGCGGTAATGTTGAAGACGTAGGGTGGCAGGCGCTTGATGCGCGAAAATTCACGGGTGGCCATGGTTAAATCCTGGTTCAAATCCTGATTCAAATCCTGGTTTGCCTGCCCGCGCGCCGACCGCTGTAACTTGCGGATTTACAACACTAAAGCGCTGGGCATGGGATGAGCGCGAAAGGTATAATTTTACTCTCAAATCGCCACCGATTTGCCGATTTGCCGCAACGCAATATTGGAGTTTCGGTACCGCACCTCACTGATTTCAGCGCCAGAAAGCGGCTCCTGCTTGAAACTTCATTCCGAAACCCGCGTGGGCATCAACTTCGTCACGGCGCTCGACGGGGCCTTGGTGCAAGTCAACGAAACGCAACATCCGGCGCCGCTGATCGTGATGGCGCAACGGTTGATCGACACCTGGCAGCCCGCCTCGTTTGACGCGCTCGCTGCCGAACACTTCACCGCTCTGGCCGAGCTCGGTGTTGAAATTGTGCTGCTCGGTACCGGTTCCAGTCAGCGCTTCCCCCATCCACGATTGACGCGGGCCCTGATCGACAAGCGCATCGGCCTTGAAGTGATGGACACCGGTGCTGCCTGCCGCACCTACAACATTCTCGTCAGCGAAGGGCGCAATGTCGCCGCTGCGCTGTTGCCGGCAGCGTGAGCGCGCCGCTGGCCATCCCGCTGGCCACTCCTTGGTAGGCGCCGTGGCCACGTCTCTGTCATCACGCCCTTTCATCAGCCGCCGCAACGTGCTGCTGT